>JADFYO010000015.1 GCA_015233015.1 Nitrospirota bacterium
TCCTGCGGCTTATTCCTTTGCAAGAGTAAGTTTCCAAGGTTTACGTAAGCGGTTTTATACTCCGGGTTGATAGCGGGGGTGCTGTTATTGTTTATCTTAGGCCTGATGTCCAAACCCATGCTGGTAACGCTGCCGTTTGTGCTTCTGCTGCTTGACTTCTGGCCTCTGGGACGTAAGGGCATTAAACGGCTGTTATTGGAGAAAGTCCCCTTTATTTTGGTTTCTGCCGCCGATGCAGTTATAACAATTCAGACGCAAAAGTTTTGGGCGCCGGTTCTGTCTCTCGAGTATCAGTCTCTTACGACGCGTCTCGAGAATATCCCCGTGTCATATGTCAAATACATTATGAAGATGTTTATTCCAAACAAGCTGGCCTTTTTATATCTGTTTCCAAAGGATATACCCGTATGGGAGGTTGGTGTGTCCCTTATCGTACTGATTGTGATTACGGTATTTGCCATTGTAATGATGAGGCGTCTGCCCTATGTATTAACAGGCTGGTTTTGGTACATAGGGACCCTCGTGCCGGTGATAGGTTTTGTGCAGGCGGGCTTACAGTCAATGGCCGACAGATATACGTATATGCCATATGTGGGATTATTTGTTATTGCCGCAATGGCGCTGCCGGCTGAAATTATTGGGACAACACGCGGCAAGGCCATAGTCTCGATTTCCGCCGCCGTGGTAATAATCCTGTTTGCGGTAAGGGCAAAGGAACAGGCCCATTGCTGGCAGACCTCAGTTACCCTGTATCGACATGCCCTCGAGGTGGATGAGGATAATTACGTTGCCCACTACAATTTGGGGACTATTTACTTATCTGAGGGGAAGGCGAACGAGGCCGTTACGGCCTTCAGGAAAGTTATCATGATTAAACCCACATATGTGCTTCCCTATATAAATCTGGGGATGGTCATGTTGTTTCAGCTTCAGAGGCCGGAGGAGGCTATTGCTTATTTTTATAAGGCCATCGAGCTAGACTCGTCAAGCGCAGACGCATATAATGGCGCCGGTGCCGCCCTTGCAATCTTAAAACGTCCCCGGCAGGCAATACCGTTCTTTGAGAAGGCATTAGAGCTTGCCCCAGGATTTGAACTGGCACGCGCCAATCTTGATAGGGCGCGACGAGATGCCGGGCAGTGAGCCGCTAGGGCATTCGTTTGTCTTTGTTCTTCATCTTTTTCCACTTATACCAGATGATTTCGTTGCTTCCGGAGGGGTAAATGAGGCGTTTTATCTTGCGGTATGGGGCGCCCCACAGGCGGTTATACCAGCTGTTAAAGCCGGTGCGTCTGGCAAGGGACAGCTCATGGGCAGTCATCAGCTGCGGCTGAAAGCGTTTCTTATGTTTGTAGATATGATAGATGTCCTCTCTGATAAGGCTGTCAAATATCCTGCCGCTGATGATGCCCAATATCCACGGCAGCGGCCTGAAGTATATGCTGACCTGAAAATCTATGAGATAGGGGCGGCTGTCCTCGCCGACGATGATATTGCCGAGTTTATTGAGGTCGAGATAGAATATGCGCCTTTGATGGAGCTGTTTTATTATAGTCATCAGACCGTCGAAAAAGTCTTCGGGCAGTGTGCCCCCAAACTCATGAAGCGTAGTGCCCTCGGCAAAGCGATGAAAGTATCCCCTCATTCCAAACCTAGGCCCAAGAGGAGGAACGCCCTCTATGCCGTCAACCTTTTTATATATGCCATACTCCCGCCGCGAAAAAAACATAGCCAGAGGCCGCAGCAGTATCCCGAATATGAACCGGAAGTCGGAGAGTTTTAAAACATATCTCACGCCGCCGCCGTTTTTATACAACACATTGACAGAAAAGAAGTCGTCCTTCAGTATCTTTTCATACATGAAGACTTCCCCGTTTATCTCTACCTGTGAAGGATATCTTGTATTCATCTCCCCTTGCTTCCGGAGGGTCTAATAAAGAATACCGGCTTTCTTTATTACGGAATCTTTAATAAGATCATCATCCGATTCGGCAGGATAATGAGATAATATAAAGCCTTCATCTGGATACCAATCAGGAGGAATGTCTTCTACCGGTATAGGTTCAATATTAACAGGTTCTTTATAGTTATCAACTTTTAATATGAAATATTGATTGATTTCAGGCTCTAAATATATGCTTCTTAAATCAATCTGTCCCAAATAGAAACGCTCCAGCTTATTTCGTGAAATTGCTACACAATAATATTCATCAAACTCAGAACCTCTATCATTTAATTCACAAATATAAATTGTATCCACAGCATCTACTACCGTTATCAATATAGGCCCGTCATAGTAGTCCAAAATATTGTTAAGTGTAACTGTTATGCCAGTAGCTTGCGTATTCAAGATACCCTCCCTGCTTCTGCGCATAATGTAATTGGATTAAATCCAGCCGACAGCCACCATGAATGATGTGATTCATGTGTGTAAATAGATGGGGTTGATTTAATTAATCCACAGTCTTTGCCTAATATGAACGAAACAATTAAAAGGTCTCTGAAACGTGAATGCTTTTTTAGGCTTTTGCAACCGTCTACTGCACTAAATATAGATACAGCCCTTTCAACGCATTCATCGACAGCGCTCCTGCGTTTGACTTCGAGTTTCTTTGTAGAATAGAAATCACTTTCGGC
The DNA here is from genome assembly GCA_015233015.1 of Nitrospirota bacterium. Taxonomy (GTDB): domain Bacteria; phylum Nitrospirota; class Thermodesulfovibrionia; order Thermodesulfovibrionales; family Magnetobacteriaceae; genus Magnetominusculus. The sequence continues at coordinate 2,638 of JADFYO010000015.1, forward strand.
CGGAGGGAATGTCTTAACAATGCGATAAAATACCTTGCCATCTGGCGCAACAGCATCCTGCGGCGGACAATCTTCCGGTAAATCTTCAGCCCATTGCATATACATATAGTAACATAACGGTGAATATTACTCAATAAGTTTCGATACGGCGACCAAGAAAGTGTTATCCTGTGATAAACCTCTGCTTGACACGGCTTACACCTATGGTATAACCTATTCTTAAAATACGGATGATGTTACTTATAAGGTAAATCGATATGGACTGGAAATTTTCACCTCTTCAGGTACTAACCGGCGAGGTAATTTATTCGATAGAAGATTATAGAAAAGACCTGAAAGAGGAGGTGCTGACGACCCTTGCCAATTTCAGCATGGATGAGTATTCGATAAATTTCTATATCGATTTTATCTATACTCTGTTTTACTGGCTTGCCACTAATCAAACAGTCCTGACATACAGCAGGTTCATACAGTCGAGGCTGCCCGACGATCTGGAGCTGAAAAAGACCCTTATTAATACCGAATTCCTATATTCCCTCGAAGTCGATAACGTCAACTTTGTCGATATGCTGCGGGCAATTCTTACTATCCTCACGCTGGGGTTTCTGAAAGACGGCATGTCGCCTGAAGACGCAATGATTGCCTTGAAAAACGCCGCCGGTTTCGCCAGAGAAGTGTGACCGAAAGAAGTAACATAGCAAGGTCTGCGTTTTCCATGACCGCGGCCACCTCGATTAGCCGCGTTCTGGGTTTTCTCAGGGATATGCTCGTTGCACGGTTTTTGGGTGCCGGGGGGTTGTCCGATTCCTTTTTCGTAGCATTCAGGGTGCCTAATCTTCTGAGAGAGCTGTTTGCCGAGGGTTCGATGTCATCCGGTGTAATCCCCGTCCTCTCGCAATATAATGCAACTAAAGGACAGTCGGCCGTCGCCGCCCTTGTCAGGGTTGCCTTCACGTTCATAGTCATATCGGCAGGGCTGGTCTGTTTAGCGGGAATTGTATTTGCCCCTCAGATAATTCATCTCATAGCGCCGGGGTTCTCATCAAGCACAGTAAAATTCACTCAAACCGTCCTTCTTACGCGCATAATGGTTCCTTTTCTATTTTTTGTAAGCATTTCGGCCATTGTCATGGGCGCTTTGAACTCGAAGAAGATATTTTTTGTACCAGCTATGGCCTCGGCGTGGTTTAATATCGGGATAATTTCTACGATAGCCGCGTTATATTTTGGTTTAGCCGAACGCTCAGTCGCCGTTGCCATAGGGGTTACGATTGGCGGGTTTTTTCAATTTGCCTCACAGGTGCCGACATTTTATAAATACGAGTTCACCTTAAAACCAAGTTTCACATTCAGACACCCCGGCCTGAAACAAATCGGGATGCTCATTCTGCCAGCAACATTAGGGACTGCCGTCTCTCAGTTTAATATATTTATCAGCACTATTTTGGCGTCCTATCTGCCCACGGGAAGCATAACGTATCTTTATTATGCCATGCGCCTAATTCAATTCCCCGTAGGCGTCTTTGGCGTTGCCATGGGGATGGCCGTCCTGCCGTCGCTCTCCGAACACGCGGCAAGGGGGGATTTCGACAGCCTCACGAAGGATTTTACATTCTCTTTAAAACTCCTCTTTTCGATTACCGTTCCCTCGATGATAGGGTTGATTTCGCTGGGCGGACCAATTGTAAACGTCCTGTTTCAGCACGGGCACTTTGATTATCTGGCCACACAGGGCACGACGACTGCCCTGTTGTGTTACAGCGTTGGGATTTGGGCGATGGTTGGGGTGCGTGTCGTTGCCTCGACGTTTTATTCCATGCAGGATACAAAGACGCCCGTAAGGGCTGCCGCCTTCACGCTTTGCATAAATATCGCCATTAGTGTCATTTTGATGCAGCACCTGTCGTATGCCGGTCTGGCGCTGGCAAACGCCATATCGTCCTCGGCGAACTTTCTTATCCTGTTTTATTTTCTGAACAAGAAACTCAGGCATATTGCCGTCAGGGGCATTATAAAATCTTTTGCGAAGACGCTTCTGGCCGCGTTATCGATGGGGGTTGCCGGCTGGTATCTGGTTCATATAAGACAGTGGGACAGCTCCGGGCATACCCTCGTAAAATCCCTGTACCTTACCGTTATAATAGGAGTTTGCATGGGGGTTTATTTTGCCGCCGCCCATCTGCTAAAGAGCGAAGAGGTTGATTATATTGTGAAAATGTTTAAAAGAAAGATATTGGGGAGAGCATGATGGTCTCAGAAAAACTTTTTAATTGGATGAGGGAAATTCGGAGGGAAATCCACCGGCAGCCGGAACTTGGATTTAATGAGATTAAGACCGCGGCGCTAGCTGCCGCCAAACTTACAGAACTTGGGATTGAGTTCAGAACCGGCGTTGCCAAAACAGGCGTGGTTGGATATATGGGGACGCATGGCCCGGTGGTTGCCCTGCGTGCGGACATGGACGCGCTGCCGGTTACAGAGTGTACGGGGTTGCCATTCGCGTCTGAGACGCCGGGGGTTATGCACGCCTGCGGGCATGACGGGCATGTGGCAATTGTGCTTGGGGCGGCATATCTTCTCAAACAAGACCCGCCGAAAGGCCGTATCGTTTTCATATTTCAACCTAATGAAGAGGGTTCGGGAGGGGCAAAGCCTATGATAGCGGAGGGAATACTCAACGGTATAGACGCCATATTCGCAGGCCACATAGACCCCCGCTTCGATGCGGGGAAGATTATCCTGACGCCCGGCGTTAATAACGCCTACACCGACGGCTTCGATGTGGAAATAACCGGCAGAGCAGGCCACGCCGCTCGTCCGCAAGAGGCCATAGACGCGGTAGTAATTGCGTGTTCGATGGTAATGCAGATTCAGGGCATTATCTCGCGCAGTGTTGACCCGCTGAAACCCGCCGTCATCACAATAGGCGCGATTAACGGCGGCACTGTAAACAACGTCATAGCCGAATATGTCATATTAAAAGGAACGATAAGAACGCTTGACGACGCGACAAGACAGCTGATATTCAGAAAGCTGAAGGCGCTCGCGTCATCTTATGAGGCAATGCACGGCGCAAAAATAGAGGTCATATTTCATGACGGCTACCCGCCGCTGATAAATCATCCGGGGCAGTTCGAGACAGCGCAAGCTGCGGCTGCGGCCACAACAGGCAGCGATAATATAATAATCCATCCAACGCCAAGCATGGGAGGAGAGGATTTCGCCTTTTTCCTGGAGAAAATCCCGGGATGTTTCACGCGTTTCGGGGCACGCAAATCAGGCCACGAACAGTTCCCGCTTCACAACCCGAACTTCGACTTTGACGAAGAGGTGTTAAAAACGGCGGCGGAGTTTATGGCCCGTGCCGTGCGCATGGAGATTGAAAAATTAGAGGCAAATTGACTTCTTTACTAAAATAGAGACTGCATAGTAGAATAAATAATATCTATTACAAGAGAAACGGGGATATAACGATTTGAGAGGTGCGATATGAAAATAAAGGCGGTATTTGTTAAAGACGGAGATTGGTGGGTAGCGTGGACAAATGATGTACCGGGGGCAGTCACGCAGGGAAAAACAATAGAAGAGGCCAGAGAAAACCTTCTTGACGCAATAAGTGAGATGCAAAAACCTTTTGACTTGGAATCATTGCCAAAGCGAGAGGTAATATTAGAAGAAATAGAGGTATGAAGCGAAAAGAGTTGATACGACACATAGAAAGATATGGATGTGTTCTATTGCGGGAAGGAGCTAAGCATAGCAGATATAAAAACCTCTGGGATATAGAGAAATCGGCGACTATCCCAAGACATACAGAGATTGCCGACTTGCTTTCAAGAACAATCTGCAAACAGCTTGGTATTCCGTATGTCAAATAAAGTATAGATATTGACCGTGAATGGAGAAAAGCTAACTCTATACCGGTATCGTCATTTAGAGGGTGAAGAACATCATTGCTGGACGAGGAAAATCATCACTGACTCAGTATTGTACTTTGCAAGCCCGTCAACATTTAATGACCCGTTCGACTGTAGGGTTCACTATTCGAAAGATTATTCAAAAGATGATCTACTAAGTATGTTCAATAAATTAGCAAAAAAATATGAGCCTGAAATGAATCGCAAGGAACGTAGGGGGCGGGCTAAAGCACTATTAAAAATGGGTCGTAGTGAGTTGATACGTTTGCTGACGACTAGCTATCAAGACGGAGTTAATAATTATGGCATTCTATCTCTATCAGCCAACAACGACAATATCTTGATGTGGTCTCATTATGCTGCTGCTCATAAAGGGCTGTGTCTTAGGTTTGAATTTACACCTCAGATACGATCAGAACTATTTTATAAATGGCCACTACCGGTTGAATATGAAGATTCTTATCCTAAAATTAAAATAACTAGTTCAAATAAGGAAATATCTGACTTATTTATTTTTACAAAAGCCATTGATTGGTGTTATGAAGAGGAGTATAGAACTATGGATTTCGACAATGGGCCTGGCGAAAAACATTTCCCTCCTGAACTCCTGACTGGGGTAATATTAGGTGCGCGAATGACACCGGAAAACAAAAGGGAAGTTGTAGGATGGGTGAGGGCGCGAAAAACTCCAACGGAGCTGCTTGAAGCACACATAAAAGAGGGGTCATTCTCGCTTGAAATTAAACCGTACAATGGTGATTGATACTAAAGTTGTAATCATATGTATAATAAACATCCTGATAAAAGAATCATCCTGAGCCTGTCGAAGGATGCTCCTTTATCTCGCATTTCCACATATATCGGCCATCCTTCGACAGGCTCAGGATGATTCAATTCTACTTACTTCTTCTACTTAATTCTTCTACTTACTTTTTTGAACGCATTTTGTTATGACGCGAGAACAAGGGCAAATAGTACAAGGTTGACAACAAACTAAGTAACTACCGCTTACTTACGATGGAGAACAAATTTACCGTGGCTTTCCCCCCATGCCAGCTTGACATGTATAGACAAATTGTCTATAATTATGTTATGTTTGAGAGGGGTGAAGCAAAACGGCAAAAGAACCTTGATAAACATCGCCTCGACTTTCGGAATGCGCGGCTAATGTTTGATGGCCGAAAAGTGGTTCATGTGCCGGCATTCAAAAATACTGAGTCCCGTTTTGCTTCTATCGCCATTATTGCCGAGAAGTTTTACACGGTCGTGTGGACGTGGCGGGAAGACCGCCGCCGTATAATATCTTTCAGGAGGTCGCGCGATGGCGAGGAAAGGGCATATCGTCAAATACACGGATAAGGAATTGAGCAAGCTGGTCGAGCGTGAGGGGTCGCTTTCCGATTGGGATAAGGCTGCCAGCATGACACAGGCAGAGATCGAGGCCGGTGTTGCCTCTGATTCTGATGAGGCTGAAATGGTCATGGATTGGGATAACGTCACAGTAGAGTTGCCGCACCCTAAGGCCGTTCTGAACATGCGAATTGACAGGGACATACTTGACTACTTCCGTAAGACCGGCAGAGGCTACCAAACCCTCATCAATGCCGTTTTGCGGTCTTATGTGCAACGGCGAGAGCCCCAGCAGAAGTAAAAGGTGTCACTCCATTACGTCATAAATATGACCTCTTCATATGTGGTGATGCCTTCGAGCATTTTACGAATTGCCGCCTCGCGCAGCGTTATCATCCCGTCGGCGGCGGCGGCGGCGTATAGGTTATTGAGGTCAACTTTGTCCGAAAGCACCCTTCGCACCCGCTCAGTAAACTCCATGACCTCAAAGATAGCGGTTCGCCCGCGATAGCCCGTTCCCCGGCATTCGATACACCCCTCGCCGTAGTTTATTGTGTATGTGGTGTTTTTATCCAGCTTCAGGTATCCGGTTTCGTCCTCTGTCAATACGCGCTGGCTTTTACAGTGGACACATATCTTTCTAACGAGCCGCTGGGCGATTATCCCTATCAGCGTCGATGAGATGAGAAATGACGGGATGCCCAAATCTAAAAGACGTGTGATAGAAGATGGAGAGTCGTTTGTGTGGAGCGTTGATAGGACAAGATGCCCCGTGAGGGCAGATTGAATGGCGTTGTCTGCGGTCTCTTTGTCTCTTATCTCACCAACCATTATTATGTCAGGGTCCTGGCGCAGGATTGTGCGAAGCATGGTGGCGAATGTGACGCCGATTGACTGCTGTACGCTGACCTGATTAAACTCCTCGATGACCATCTCGATAGGTTCCTCGAGCGTTACGATGTTTACTTCCGGGCTGGACAGAATTCTAAGTGATGAGTATAAGGTTGTGGTCTTGCCGCTTCCCGTTGGGCCGGTAACGAGGATTATGCCGTTAGGCCGTCTGATAAATGAGTCATAGAGTTGATATTCACGGGGATAAAATCCTAGTTTTTCAATATCCTGCATCATCATGTCGGGGTCGAATATCCTTATGACGATTTTCTCTCCAAAGGCGGTTGGCAGGGTTGATACACGCAGCTCAAGCTCCTTGTCGTTGTGGCTGGTCTTTATTCTGCCGTCCTGAGGGCGACGTTTTTCGGTTATATCCATTCGGGAGAGCATCTTTATTCTTGAGGTGATAGGGGCGTGGACTGCCTTAGGTGTTGAGTGTACGGTATGAAGAATGCCGTCAATTCTGAGCCTTACGATGGACTTATCGCGCTTTGGCTCAATGTGTATATCGCTTGCCCGCTGGTCAAAGGCATACTGAAATAGGTACGAGACTGCCCTGACTATGTGCGAGTCGGTGGCGTCAATCTCCCCTTGTCCCCTTAGTTTTACGAATTGCTCGAGATTACCAAGGTCAACGCCGGGCTGCATCTCCGCCTGAGCGGCCGCGATAGAGGAATGAAAACCGAAAAACTCCCTTACGATTTTCAGCACATCGCTCTTTGAGCTTAACACGAGGCGTGTTTTTAGATTCTTCGCGTGCTTGAGGCTTTCAACGGCCTCCATATCGTATGGATCAATTACCGCCAGTGTGATTACTCCGGCATTGTTTTCAACGGGCACTATCATGTGCCTCAGGGCGAATGGGCGTGGAACGTGCCCCGTTACTACGTCGAGTTCGAGCTTAATAGGGTCAAGTTTCATGTACGGCAGGCCTGTCTCCGCGGCAACTGCCTCGGTGATGACGTCTTCGTTAAGGAGTTTGCCACCCGCACCCGGTATCTCAAGCTCCAGTGCGGCAATTGCCTCTGCCGGGGTGACAACTACGATGCCTTGTGAGGTGCGTTTATTAGCGCCTCCCGCCTCGTTAAGCAGCCGGAGTCTGGTCATCTGTTCCTCGCCCCTTGCCGCAATGTCCGAATAAGATTCCTTTGTTATCAGCCGTCTTTTAAGCAGAAAGGCTGCGGTCATTTCGATTGTCAGGCGTTTCTTCGATGCCTTATCTGTCGGCCTGTTAGTCAATCATGCCCTGCCAGGATATTTATCTTGTGGGCGAGGCAGCCCGCCCCAAAACCATTATCTATGTTCATAACGGCGATGCCGGGCACGCAGGAGTTCAGCATGGCAAACATGGGCGTAAGGCCGCCAAGACTTGTGCCGTATCCAACGGAGGTCGGCACGGCTATAACCGGTTTGTCTATCAACGCCCCTACAACAGAGGGCAGAGCGCCTTCCATTCCCGCCACTACGATTACCACCGTTGCGCCTTCGAAAACGCCCATGTTATTTAACAACCGGTGAAGGCCGGCAACCCCGACATCGTTCATGGTCTCCACATTGCTTCCCAGAAAAGAGGCCGTTACTGAGGCCTCCTCTGAAACCGGAATATCTGCCGTGCCAGCGCTGACCACGACGATACGTCCCGGCTTTTTGCGTTCATCCCCTGCCTCGATTATCCTCGAGTTGGGATAATATCTCGCGCCTTCGATTTGCAGGCCGTCGTATATCTCTCTCGACGCCCTTGTTATCAGCACCCGGCCGCTCATCTTATAAATCCTGCGGGCTATCTCGATGGCCTCTTCAGTTTTTTTCCCTTCTCCGTATATGACCTCGGCGATGCCGCCTCTGAGGTGTCTGTGGTGGTCGATTTTAGCGAATTCAATATCTTCGTATGGGAGGTGCTTTAGTTTATCGAGGGCGTCATCTACGTTTATTTGGCCGTTTTGCAAAGAGACGAGCAGTGCCTTAATGGCCTCTTTATCCATGCCTGAACTCCACCTTCAGCCCCCTTGACATGAGCTGCCGGACGGCCACAGCCGGACTTTTTGATTCGTGAATCACTCTATAAACCTGCTCGACAATGGGCATCTCCACACCAGCGCGTTCAGCCAGCGCGAAGGCCGACGCAGAGGTCTCAACGCCTTCGGCTACCGCCTTCATGTCGGAGAGGATTTCAGCGGGCGTCTCTCCTCCGCCCAGACGCATACCCACAGTGTAGTTTCTCGATAGATTTCCCGTGCACGTGAGGACAAGGTCTCCAAGACCGCTGAGGCCGGAGAATGTGTTTTCCTTAGCGCCGAGCACCACGCCAAGCCTGATTATCTCCGAAAGCCCGCGAGTTATCAACGCCGCGCGGGCATTAAGGCCCAGACCGAGGCCATCGCATATGCCCGATGCTATGGCGATAACGTTTTTCAGCGCCCCGCCAAGCTCAACGCCTATGATATCCTCATGGGTATAGACCCTGAAGTATTCTGTGAAGAACATCTCCTGAAGTGTGTGTGCGTGTTTGGAGTGGTCTGAGATAGCGAGGGTAACGGCGGTTGGTTTTTTCTTAGCCACCTCATCGGCAAAGCTTGGCCCGGAGAGGACGGCAACTTCGTTGCCGAGGAATTCACGTATAATTGCCGATGCGGTTTTAAGCGTCCCGCGCTCTATGCCCTTTGCGGCAGTGACGATAACCGTGTCCGGGGCGATGATGGGGGCGGCCTTTGTTAAGATACCCCGGATAAACTGCGTCGGAATTACAAGTATGATATGTGAGGCCGTCCCGGCTGCCTCGTTCAGATCATTCGTAGGAATGAGATTCGGAGAGAGTTTAAGGCCGGGCATAAACGGCTTGTTTTCGCGAAGCTCTATCATGGATTCGACGGTGTCTTTCTCGTAAGCCCAGAGGAGAACCTCGTTGCCTTTGAGGGCGAGGAGGTTTGCGATAACCGTCCCCCAGCTGCCGGCCCCTATCACGCTTATGGAGTTCATTATGTATATATACTATAATTTATTCGCATAAAAATAAAACCATCTGTTTAAAACTATCTATTTCGCATTTAAGCCGGAGGCTGACAACCCGCAGCCAGCGGTCAACCAAACATAGTAACACGTAATTAATAATTATCATGCCTTAGTTAAATATATATATTGACTAATAATTCTATTTGTGTTACTATAGTATGCAGACTGCTATATTCATAGCAGGATTCTTGTTGCATAATCCAAATATTTTGATGAGGAGGATGTTTATGTCAGACGCGTGTTACATTAAAGACCCCAAGACGGGGCGATTTCTGGGGAGAAAGCCGGGATGTTCGAATAATACCGGTGAGGTGCCAGAGAAGCTGCTGCAAAAAGTGGCAAAGGATAAGGGTGTAATTGAGCGTAGGGTTGACGCTGCGGCAGCCTCAGGAAAGCTGCAACGTCAGGATAGTGCGGTAAAAGACAAGGCAGAGGAATTAGCGCGTGCGGTCAACAGCGGGAAGATGAGCTACCCGGAGGCACTATACGAGTTGACAAAGGGCAGCCGCTCATCAGGCCGTTACGGCAGGGCGATTGACCTGTTAGACAGGGACGCCAGTTATTGGAATAGCATAAGATCAAAAACCGGTTCAGACGAGGTTGATACGCTGATAGGCGGCTATGCAGGCGCACCGGTACCGGGCGCTACGGATTTTGCGCTGAATTTGTCTGGCGGCAAATCGGGTATGCAAGAGATCAGTGATCAAGAGCCTCAGATACCATCGGGTGCAACGAGGAAACAGCTTGATGCCCAGCACGAGAAATGGACGGGAATAATCAAGGAAAGGCACCATCCCGACGATTCTAAAAGCATTGATAAACGTGGTGTTTATGACAAGAACAAACATACAAACTGCCACGGCAATGAGTGCGATACACAGGCCTCTGTCTATGCTGGCTCCTTACATGGGAGCCCGACATCGAGTGGAACTATACATGATAAACATGGATATACCGCGGCGATGCCACCAACTTATGTTGGCAAACTTGATCGAAAAAAACCTATATATGCCGAGGTTACTAACAAGGCAAACGGGGAGAAAGTCATAGTCAAAGTTGACGACAAAGGTCCATTTCCAGTCAGGGATAAAGATCCAAATACGGCGGAAGGTAAAAAGAAATCGCATGAAGACCCAACCAGAGCCATCGACCTCTCGGCGGCAGCATATGCCAAAATTGCGAAAAATCCAGGCGATGGAGTCCTAAATGTGACAGTTAAGTTTCTAAAGCCCGAAGATGGAGAGCGTAAGTATAAAGAACAAAACGAATGGGCTGCAAAGCACGAACCGGAAATTAAGCAAAAAGTGCAGGACGCACTCTGTACCGTTGATAGAGCCTACCACTACAATAAGGATAACAAATGTCCATAGTTCGTTTCTATCCATAGTTTACATGATGTTCAATAATGAGAGAAGTATGACCATGCTTCTCTCATTATTTTTTATTCTATGAAAAAAATGCTTGACAATTGCATATACGTATGTATAAAATAGCGAAGATGTGTATTTTAAGTCGAGGAGCTAAACACATGTCATTGTGTCTGAGATTAGTGATTATGTTAGTTGTCTCGTCGGTGATATTCTCACCGGAAGCTGGATTTTCGAATAAATATGAGAATAAGTTTTATATTGTCTCGATGAAAGACTCGTACGCTGATAATAATTATAAGGTTAGGGCATTCTTTTTGGATCCAGGACTCAATAGCGATATCTACAGCATACCCAAAATGCCCAAAGATTGGCATTATGGCTTTAATGGTGATCGCATAGTCGGATTAATTGCCGCAGCTTATACAGATAGGGCGGCTGTCGATATAGGGTATTTTAAGGAATTTCTCGCCTTTATTTTACAACCAGATCATCCAGAGGATGAACTCTCTTTTAGCATGACACTGATTTGTTACAAACCCGACGGAACACCTGAAATACTATTTCTTGACACCAAAGACTTTATTATAAAGGAAATTCATACAGGCCTGAAGAAGTATTAAATTACATAGAGCGTAAACTTAACTAATCAAGATAATTAACACAGAGTGGATAGCTTATTATTAAACTGTATGACACTGAGTATTCGAAATAGACCGGCTGCTTTGCTGATAGTTTCAGCGGTGATGCTGTTTGTCGTTACCGATGTTGCTGTTGCGGTTAAATGTGAAAACACGTATTATTATGCCTCGTTTAGTTATTCTAAAAAGTATTATAAAACAAAAAAAATCAGGGCGTTTGATATTTCTGTTTCCTATGCTTATATATATGACCTTCCCAAATTACCATCATCATGGGTATATGTTATTGATAATGATTCAGGTTCTGATAGGGATATTACTCATATAACCGCTATGGCAAAGTCAGACAAACATTCCATCAGAGTTAAAGATCTTAATAAATTTGTTATTCTTAGACAACCTAAAGACAAATCTGAATATAATATATTAATAGGATTAAACTTAATATATTTGAAGAAAGAAGGTGGTAGCGGCACAACGGCTGCTTCGTTAGACACCTTTCATAATGATCTTACGATAGAAAAGATAAATAAATGCTTACCAATAAAACCACTAAGACATTAATCATACTGACAATAGTATTGTTCGCCTTCTCTTTTGCCGAAGGGGACGATGACCTCTTCTGCGTGTCGTTGAAGGAACTTCCCAAAAGCAACAAATTATTTCACCGTGTAGTCGGTTTAGATTTTCACGTAAGTAATGCCGAAATATATAGAATCTTACATAATCCACCCGGATTTGAATTCGAGGTGAATAAGAATAAGAACTGGAGCGGGAGTTATAGCGGCTCTAAGTGGAATGGCCCCGGAGGTTTCTATATGCCATTTTTCTACGATGATTTCGTTGTGATAAAGACACGAACAGGCGTTAATTTAGACAAAGTCAAGATAAAGTTTAGTTTCACCGTAGAACAGGACTCAATCGACGACAAAGGCAAGGAAATAGATGATGGTGAGGTAACATATCATTTTACAAATAAAGATTTAAACATTCACAGATGTAAAGACAAGCCGTACTAAGACAATGAACTGATCTTATAAAGATTTGCATTTAAATCAACGCAGGAGCTGATCGCATGTCATTATGCCTGAGATTAGTGGTGTTATTAGTTGTCTCGTTGGCAATTTTCTCACCAGAGGCTGTGATTGCCGAACAATGTGACTATAAACTTTACAGTATTTCATTAAAAGATACACTGCTTAAGAATAAGTATAAGGTTAGGGCGTTCTTTTTAGGCAATGCCGATGTTACTCGCATACCCAAAATACCAAGAGGTTGGCGTTATGGCTTTCATGATCAATTATCATACGGTTTAATTGCATCGGCTTGTTCAGACAAGTATGCGGTCAGCATAGACTATTTTAAGGATTTTCTAACCATTGTCTATGCACCAGAGCATCCAGATGAAAAACTGTATCTCAATACGAAACTGATTTATATTAAGCCCAATGGAACATCTGAAATCATGGTTCTTCACACAAAAGACTTTGTTTTAAAGGAAATACATAAATGCCTGAAGGAAAATTGATTATTAATCTGCAGAATAGACTGGCTGTTTTGCTGACCATTTCGGGGGTGCTGCTGTTTGCCGCTGCCGATGTCGCGGCTGTATGTGAAGATACATATTATTATGCCTCGTTTAATGATGCGCGTTATTATCCAACACAAAGAATCAGGGCATTTGACCTGTCTGTTTTAGACGCTTATATATACGACCTGCCCAAATTACCATCCTCATGGGTATATATTTTTGATAAGGATGATTTGTGTATTACTGGGGTTACTGCCGCAGCTAAGTCAGATAAATATGCTATCAGCTTTAAAGACCTTAAAAAATTTATTATCCTTAGTCAGCCAAAAGATCTGTCAGGTAAGGAACCATATATAAGTTTTAGTCTTGCATATATGAAAAAAGAAGGTGGTACCGGCACAAAAGTTGCTTTGCTGGAGCGCTTCATAGATGTTTATGATTTTAAAATAGTAAAGATAGATAAATGCATACTAAAAAAACAGCGATTACATTAATCATACTGACAATTGTATTGTTCGCCTTTTCTGTCGCCGAAGGAGACGATAACCTCTTCTGCGTGTCATTGAAGGAATTCCACAAAACCAATAAATTGTTTCGCCGCATACGCAGCTTTGATTTTCACGTAACTAATGCCGAAATACAAATTATACCAGATACGCCGTCCGTACATGGCTTCAATGTTGAAAATAATATTAACTGGAGCGGAAGTTACGACGGCAATTGTAATGGTGGTCGTGGTGGTCCCGGAGGTTTCGAGATAGATTCTTTATATGATGATTTTGTAGTAATCAGGAAACGTCCAGGCGTTAAATTAGACAAAGTCAGGATAAAGTTTAGTTTCACAGTAGAACAGGACTCAATCAACAATAAAGGTGAAGAGACAGATGATGGTGAAGTAACATATCATTTTACAAATAAAGATTTAAACATTCGCAAATGCAAAGACTTGCCGTACTAAGACAGCTACCTTGCTAAGAATAGGACATTTCTACTTTGGTACGACATTAGAAATTGGGGTTGTTGACATCAAAAAAATAATTGTAGTACGATATTGAAGGGAATAAAACCTTTATTTTGCTAAGGGAGCAGGTCAGATGCTATTTATAGAAGATATAAAAAGTGAGTATGAAAATAAGTCTTGCCTTTATGGTGAGTTTCTTGAAGAGGTGACGAACCAGCTTAAAGATATTCTTTGTAGGAATGAAATGCAGAAAATATCAGAAATAACTTCAAGAATTAAAGATTTTGCATCTATCACTCACAATATCAACAATTATAAGTATAAACCTACAATACCTGCTAAACTGTGTGATATAACAGATTTAGCCGGTATTAGGATAACTTTGCTATTTAAAAGAAATATCGAAGCAATTTGTAAGTTGATTGAAACCTATTATGAGGTAAAAAGAAAGAAATACATATTTCAGTCAGAACAACAATTCGGTTATGAATCACTCCACTATGAAGTGAAAATAAAAAGGGAGTGCTGCACTTTTGATAAATATGATAAGTTCAATAACTTGATTGTAGAGATACAGGTTAGAACACTTGCACAGCATCTTTGGGCGGCTGCCTCACATTATCTTAATTACAAAGAAAGAAAAGATGTCGCGTTGCCATTTCAGAGACCTATGGGCAGGATATCAGCTCTTTTAGATATGGTTGACGATGAATATGATCGTCTATTGAATTTAAAGGAAAAATATCAAAAGGAGATCGAAATCAGCGATTCTAAGGAAATGCTTAATGTTGATTTGTTAAAGAGAATATTAGATGAAGAATTTCCAGCCGATAAGGGTTTTCGGTTAGGTAATCCGGATGATCCGAATGTTATTTTAGAGAATTTATTTCTGTTTAATATAAGTACTGTGAAAGAATTTCGTGCACTACTGAATAAACAAAAAACTAATGCACTTAAATATCAGGAAAGTGGATTTAGGATGATGCGTATGATTGAACCTCGTAAGATTGAACTTGATGCAAAAGGGCTGATTACCTTTTCTATATATGGTATTATAGAAAAAATGCTTGCATTAGAGTTTGGCAAGGAGAATGGCTTTGATTTTTTTGAAAAGATCAATAGGATACCAGCAGGAACAATGGAGAAACTAATTTCATCTATGGAGATAAAAGAACAGGAAGATAAAAATGATAAAGGATAGAAGACTTGATGTCATCTTGTATTGGGCCGGTCGCGGGAAGAATGTCTGGTATCAGAAAGTCAACGGCAATGTAGTCAATGGTAAGGGTCAGTGATGGGGTCAGGTCTTGCAATGACATAAATGATAATGCTATACCGAAGTCAGAGTGGCACGTCCCCTCAGATTAGAACTTACCGGTGATATCTTCCACGTCACCGCAGTGAGTAGGGCAGAACGGTGATATGAATAGCAATATTATAAAAGATTATAATTGTGTCATTGCAAGACCTGACCCAGGGCAAACGCATTAGAAAAATTATGCAGAAATTGTCTATACTTTTAGCTCTGACCAATGCTTTCATGGATTTCTGCTTTCTCAGGAATCCATGAGAGGAAATTGCCGGTATCAATTTCTAATGCGTTTGCCCTGTACCTGACCCCCAATGTTGGAATTTTAACATCCGGCGTGTTGACAAATCATTTTCTCAGCGCGTATAATGTAGTCGCAATGGCAGAACGTAAGAAGGATAAACCTAAGGATAAACCGGTTGAAAAAGTGTCAGCTACCAGCGAGGGACACACGGTCAAGGCGTCGTTTCTGCGCCATCTGAAATATACTCTGGCAAAGGACGAATATACCGCTACCCAAAGAGACAAGTATAAGGCCCTTGCCCTTGCCGTACGCGACAGACTCGTCGAGAAATGGATAAAGACCCAGCAGACCTACTACAACAAGGACGTTAAACGGGTTTATTATCTCTCTCTGGAGTTTTTAATCGGCAGGTCATTAGGCAATGTCCTCATAAATCTGGGGCTTTATGATGAGGTTCAAAAGGAATTGCAGGCAATAGGTCTCGATCTTGAGGAGCTTAGGGAGCTTGAGTGGGACCCGGGTCTGGGTAACGGCGGACTGGGAAGGCTTGCCGCTTGTTTTCTGGACTCTATGGCAACGCTTGAAATCCCTTCCTATGGATACGGAATCCGCTATGAGTACGGCATTTTTTTTCAAAAAATTCGTAACGGCCACCAGCTGGAGACCCCCGATAACTGGCTTCGCTACGGCAATCCGTGGGAAATAGAAAGGCCGGAATATCTTTTTATCGTAAAATTCTATGGCAAGGTACAAAAACACACGGACGAAAATGGGAATCTTACATGTCACTGGATAGATACGCAGGACGTTGTAGCGCTGGCATATGATACCGCCGTACCGGGTTATCATAATAACACGGTCAATACGATGCGTCTCTGGGGGGCAAAGTCCACCCGCGATTTCGACCTCGGTTATTTCCAGCATGGAGACTACGTACGGGCTGTCGAGGACAAGGTGCTTACGGAGACGATCTCTAAGGTGCTCTACCCCAACGACAATGTCTTCGAGGGGAAGGAACTGCGGCTGAAACAGGAGTACTTTTTCGTCTCGGCTACTCTTCAGGACATCGTGCGCCGTTTTAAGAAAAACAGGGCGCTGCCTATTGACTATCGTGATTTCTCCAAAAAGGCGGCCATTCAACTAAACGACACTCATCCGTCCATTGCTATTGCCGAGCTGATGAGAATATTTATCGATATAGAAGGTCTTGACTGGGACGCCGCGTGGGAGATAACCACAGAGACGTTTGGCTATACCAACCATACAGTGCTGCCGGAGGCCCTCGAGAGATGGTCTGTGAAGCTCTTTGAACGCATACTGCCGCGGCATCTGGAGATCATATATGAAATCAATCATCGCTTCCTTCAAGGCGTTGAGGAAAGATACCTCGGCGATAAAAGTAAAATAAGCAGCATGTCAATAATTGGGGAAGGGGATGAGAAGAGGGTGCGAATGGCCAACCTCTCAATCATAGGCAGCCACTCGGTTAACGGCGTCAGCGCCCTGCACTCAGAAATAATCAAAAAAGAATTGTTCAGGGATTTCTACGAGTACTGGCCAAATAAATTCAATAACAAGACAAACGGCATCACTCAGCGCAGGTGGCTCAGGCTCTGCAACCCCTTATTGTCTGAACTGATAACCGAACATATCGGCGACACATGGGTGGCCGACCTGACCGAGCTTAAAAGGCTGATACCGCTTGCAGACGATCCCGATTTCCAGAAGAGATGGCGCGTCATAAAGCAGGAAAACAAGAGATTGCTGGCGCATTGTCTCAGTGACGTAAAGGGTATATCGATCAACCCGGACTCCATATTTGACTGCCATTTTAAGCGGATTCACGAATACAAAAGGCAGCTGCTTAATGCCATTCACGCCGTAGTCCTCTATAACCGGATAAAGGCCGCCCACAAAAGCGGCGGCAGCGCTGCTCTTGAAAGCATCGTCCCCAGAACAGTGATATTCGGAGGCAAGGCCGCCCCCGGGTATTTTATGGCTAAACTCATTATCAAACTCATCAATTCCATCGCCGAAGTGACTAATAACGACCCCGATACCAGTTACTTTTTAAAGCTGTTATTTATGGAAAACTACTCGGTCTCGCTTTCAGAAAAAATCCTTCCCTCAGCCGAGCTATCCGAGCAGATTTCAACGGCGGGCACCGAGGCCTCCGGCACCGGCAATATGAAGTTTGCCATGAATGGTGCTCTCACCATAGGAACGCTCGACGGCGCTAACATAGAACTCCAGGAAAACATCGGGGCTGACAATATTTTTATCTTCGGCCTGACGGCAGACGAGGTGGCTGATTTGAAACATCGTGGATATAATCCTCGTGAATATTATGAACGAAATGCCGAGCTGAAGCAGGCGGTCGATATGATAAGGAGTGGTTATTTCTCGAGAAATGATTCAACCCTCTTCCAACCTATCATAGAGTCATTGCTAAATCGTGGGGACCAATATCTGCTGATGGCAGATTTTGAGGCATACGCCCAGTGCCAGGAGCGCGTTGCACAGCTATATAAAGACCAGGCCCGATGGACTAAGATGTCCATATTAAACACAGCCAATACAGGGTTTTTCTCGAGCGACCGGACAATAAAAGAGTACGCCGGCGAAATCTGGGCTGCGAAATCCATAGACATCGACATATAATCCGCCGCTCCTTGCCCACAACTTCCCATGGCTAAACTTAATTTTCGACGACAGATTGGTTCTATTGGCGGGAGATTGACGCCGCGCCACCTGATTATGGCGTTATTGACGGCTCTTTTGATACTCGTCCCCCTTGTCTATCGTTCTGCTCAGAATACATCGGCGGGGTGCGTTAAGTGCCACGCGAATAAGCAGCTCATGGAGGCTCAGGGCGTCCCGCATTTTTATATCACAACAGAGTCCGTAGAGACACAAAGTAAACACCCCGATATCGAATGCCGCGACTGCCATCTGGGAAACGGCAGGACAGATGACAAAGACACCGCCCATAAGGGTATGCTTAAGGCCATTTTAATCGGCGAAGAAGGCACCATCCTAAACCGGAAGGAAATTTTTAACGGCCCTATATTACCCTCCGGCAGCAATAAAATCTACGAACTCCTCCCGAAATCTACCCAAAACGGCCAGCTCGTAGTACCCGATGAAGTTAGAAACCTGCTCTGGCATGACAGAAATCTGCAAACGTTTAACTTCGACCCCGATATAGCAAAAAAGACCTGTGGAAAGTCCAACTGCCACCCGCAGGAACTCAGGCAGTTCAAAAAATCCACAATGGGAATTAACTACCGCCAGCGCTATATGAGGACATGGACAGCACCCTATGGACCACATAACTGCGGCCCTTCATTTGCCGATTTGCCCGCCTCGGCTGAACTTACCGGCGCGGGGTTTTCGTATAAAAACACATCGGACATCGTTAAGAATCTAAACGTCCCGTTTACCCATAAACAAGCCGAAGATAAACAAAAATTTTGCAATATCTGCCATGCCGGCTGCCTTGACTGCCACTACACGCCAACCCAAAAAGACGGGGTTCATTCCTTTACAAAGTCGCCACGGGCAGAGACCTGCGCCGGCAATGGCAGGGGCACGAGCATCTGCCACCCGGGCGCTATGCAGTCGCGCAGGGGAGAGACCTACATCGGCGGCGACTACTCCATCCCCACAGGCCAAACCCCTGATGTTCACTACGAAAAGGGCATCCAGTGCATCGCCTGCCACCCAACGGGGGAAAAAGGTATGGGAGACATGGAGCGACGCGCATCGTGCCAGGACTGCCATCTGGAAATCGAAGACGCACACGCACGAAGCGTTCATAAAATGCTCGACTGTCCCTCCTGCCACATCGGCGAACTCCGGGGGTATCAGATAACGATATGGGGGCCTGGCACAGTTGCCGGCAGCTCCAATCCATTTAAAAAGTTCTCCCTTTACTACGGCATTCAGTCCCCTCCAATAATCGTCAAAGACCAGAACGGGACGTGGCGCCCATATAAAATCTGGCCGCACAGCGTGGGCAATATCAAAGAAGACGCCCCACCCTCCCCTGCCTTGACGTTCAAGTGGCCCAACGGCGAGACTCACGACGCATACTACACCGTGGGTACGGTAGATAATCTCACCGCGAACAACAAACACCTGCTCTGGCTTCAGCTTGACCAGGCCGCGCATCCCTTTGGCAAGGCCAGAGACTGTAGTTCCTGCCATGCCGAAAAACAGGTTGCCAAATCGACGTGGGAGTTTTTCGACAACTACGGCGCTTATCCATTTAACGGCAGCCACACAATAATTGCCGACGAAA
Organism: Nitrospirota bacterium; assembly: GCA_015233015.1. GTDB lineage: Bacteria > Nitrospirota > Thermodesulfovibrionia > Thermodesulfovibrionales > Magnetobacteriaceae > Magnetominusculus. The sequence goes on from JADFYO010000015.1 coordinate 22,161, forward strand.
AGAGCCTTAGAATTGAGGATATGAAAAACACAACCCCCATAGAACTCATGGCTGGCTCAAAACTCGAGGACTTCGCCTCGTGGCTTTTCCTTAAAGACAAGTGGAAAGTCCCGGGAAACTTCTCTATCAGGGCTGACAAGGATAAATATGATAAATATCTTGCGCTATCAAAACGTCTGCAAAATGGGATTATTAAGCTTGACAACATATCCTCCACATTTACAAAGCCGCAGTTAAAACGCTATAAAACACTCAGGGGAGCGTCCCTCCATGAAGAGGAACGAGTTGTGGAGATAGAGGATTTTCTGAACAATAACCCTGCAAAATGAGGAGCAATGCAAAATGAAATTCGATAAATCCAAATGGGCGGACACAGACTTCAGCAGAGACTATCTCGATAAGGCCGAAATATACATCGTTGAGCGAGCGAAGATGTTTTCGATAGTAGGATCATTCTACCGGCACTTCTTAAACCTGGACAGGCCGATAAGCCTGCTGGAGCTTGGCTCTGGCGACGGGGCGTTGACACATGAGCTGCTAAAGACAGGCAGGGCAGCGCGTGCCGTCCTTGTTGACGGCTCAGAAGATATGCTTCATAAGGCAGAGGCACATCTGCGGGATTTCGATACGGTCAAACAGTTTATCCATTGTTCGTTTGAAGAGCTGCTAAGGGATGAGCGGCTGCCGTCTGGTTTTGACATGGTTGTCTCTTCCCTTGCTATACATCACCTGACAACCTCCGAAAAGGCCGCGCTCTATAATAAGATATATCAGCTGCTCGCCACCGGCGGCTATTTCGTGAATATCGATGTGATAATCGCCCCTTCGGATTCAATAGAAACCTGGTACATGGAAATATGGAAAGACTGGATGCGCATAAAGCAGGCATCAGATGACCCTGTCGAGGCAATAATTGAAAGATACAAGGACCTTGAGGAAAACAAACCCGACACGCTTGACTGTCAGCTCGGAATGCTGAAAAACACAGGCTTTAAAGAGACAGACTGTTATTATAAATATGGAATATTTACGATATTCGGAGGAAAGAAATAAGCGTAAGAGATAATCCCGATGACTTCACCACAGTTCTTGTCTCTATCGACAAAACCGCCGGTCTGGTGATATACTACCGGTGTGGAAGCGTTAGGCAGGGATTTAGAATTAGCGGGGGTCAGCGGTGTTCGCTAATAAAATGCTGAAGAGCGTATTTGCCACTTTTGCAGGGGCGTATTTCGAGTTGTTTAAGCAGTCGAAGCTGGCTCAGGCGTTAACTGTATTTGTATATCATGACATAACTTACACCCCAAGCGAATTTACCACGCATACTAAATTAAACGTTCGCCCCGATATTTTCGATGCTCAGCTCAAATTTATAAAAAAACATTTTAACGTCATTACACCCAATGAGCTAATCAGCGGAAATATACCAAAACGCGCAGCTATGGTTACATTTGACGACGGCATAAAGGGCACCTTTTCAAATGCCGTAGAGATAATTGAAGACAACAGGGTTCCAACCGTATTTTTTCTCAACACTGAACCTGTCGGAGGCGAGATGTTTTTCTCCAGCCTCATAACCTATCTCTTAGAAAAAGAGGAAGGTTTTAAAGAATATTTGCTGAGCGCCTTAGATAAAGAAAACAGAATACCCCTGTTATTTGCTAATTGCTCGAAAGAAATTGTGAACTCCTATATAAAACTCAGCGGTAAGGATTTTAAGGACGCCGTCGATAGATTCACCGGCCCGTTTGCCTCTGAAGAAGATCTTCTGAAGACATCGGAGAGCCGGTATATTTATTATGGAAACCACCTGTATAACCATTATATTGCGTTGACCCTGTCAGATGAAGAGCTGAAGGCTTGTTATTTAAAAAACATGGAAAAATTACAATCCTACAAGAACTTTACAAATCTCTTCGCTTTTCCTTTTGGCCAGCCCGGTACAACTTTTTCTGAAAAGCAGGTTGACCTTATTTTTTCTCTCGGTGCGAAGAAAGTCTTTTCTTCTTTTCCCGTTATCAATTATACGCCTTCAAGTGCGTACCTGCATAGAATAGCGCTGACAGATTTTAATAATACAATACCTAAAATCTGGTACCAGATATTTTATACCGAAGCAATAAGGAATAACCATGTTTTTAAATCGATAAAAGAGGCATTTAAACGCATGAGGTCGAATTCCGGGTGAAAGACAGCGAGAGCCTTGCTAAAAATATAACCCGTTACGCGGCAAGCAACATGTTTCAGCGGGCTTGCGGTATCGTTAATACTTTTATAAAGCCACGGCTGCTTCCACCGGAACTGTTCGGATTATGGAATCTTATCTGTGTATTGACATCCAACGCCTCACACGCCCACCTTGGCACTAAAACGGCCATGTTTTATCTTTTGCCTTACCATAAATCGAGGAACGAAACCGATATTGCAAATGCCATTAAATCCGCCGTATTTTATGGATTTCTGTCTCTGAGCATACTTATTGCCGCAGGCATATGGGTTTACGCCTTTTTAGGTAATTTAAACAGAGTAGAGCAAGCCGGCCTTATCTCCGCGGGTGTAATGATCATTGTGAATTCTCTCTTCGATTTCCAGTTCACCGAGATAAGCGCGGATAAGAAATTTAAACTGATTAGTGCGGTAAACTACAAAAGGTCTGTCTTAGCACTGGTCTTAAATGCCGTCTTAATCTATTATTTAAGCATCTACGGCATCTATCTTGCCACTATACTTTCCGTCCTTATAATGGTTATTTATCTGCATATGGTGTCGCCGATTAAGCTGCCAGAGCCGTTTGACAAATCCATATTCTTAAATCTTGTCAAAAAAGGACTGCCCATTCTGATTTATAATGTATCCAATGACCTAATAAGCACTATCGACAGGGTTATTATCGCATATTTCCTCGGTATAAAAGAACTGGGTTATTACTCTATAACCGGAATGGTGTTTAACTTTCTTATTCAGATACCCAGCGACGCTAGGGAAGTCGTGGAAGTTGACCTTATGGGAAACACATCCACTAACACTCGTGAACAGACATTAGACGATTATTTTTTTAAACCGCTCACCTATACTTCTCATTTCATGCCGTTTCTTTTAGGCCCTTCTTTTTTCTTAATAGCGCCGTTTATATACCTGGCGCTTCCTAAATATATTAAAGGAATAGTGCCGTCGCAGATACTTATCATAGGGACATTTTTCTTTGCGCTTTCATACATACCACGCGGCGTTATTGTCGCACATAATAAGCAGTTTATCGCCTCTATAATAATCTGCTTGCTCCTCGGTTTTAATATCGTAGCGGCAACGTCCGTTATTCTCATGGGCTATGGCACGATTGGCGTTGCCTGCGGGAACGTGGTGTCTTTTTTTATATTGTTTATGACGCTTTATTTGTTTGTCCATAGTTTTTACAAAAACATCTCCGTATGGTCATGGCTTGCAAAAATAAAAGATGTCTTTATCTCATTTTTTATTATGAGCCTTACAATTGCCGCCCTTGTCTATATCTGTTCCGTAATTCCTGTAAACAAACATATCGGCGCCGTGATGGCAACGGCAGTCTATTGTCTCGTTATGTATGCGGCGTCCGCCTATACGAATCCCGGCTTTTTACATGAAAAAATATTAAAAATGCTGAAACGGAGGAAAGGGTGATTATGAAACTTAAAACCTCTATAATTATACCGACATATAACAGGCCGGTTGATCTGAACAACTGCATAGAGTCAATTTTAATACAGACACAACTTCCTTATGAAATCCTGATTATCGATGATGGAAATCTTCCCGAACCTCCTCTAAAGGCACAGTGTGAGGAACTAGGAATTAAGTATGTTTATTTTAAAAAGGATAAACCAGGCTCCTCCGCCTCCAGAAATAAGGGGATTGAACTTTCAACGGGAGATATCCTGTTTTTCCTCGATGACGACGTCGTTCTGTTCCCCGATTACATAGAACGAATTATGGACATTTACAACAACGCCGGTGCGTCGGAAAACATTGGAGGGGTAGGCGGGGCAATCGCAAATCATAAAAAGTTAGGCCCCATTCAAAAGCTGAGAAAGATACTTGAAATCTCTTTTATGGCCGCCGGCCTCAGGGAAGGCAAGGTGCTTCCGTCCGGTTTTTGCAATGGCTTCGGCACCACACCGTTTAAAATAAATAAAATTACAGAGGTTGATTTCCTGTCCGGGGGTGTCAGCTCCTTCAAAAAAGAGGTGTTTAACAAATTTGCCTTCGATCCCAAATATTTTCCTTTTACGGGCGAAGATATGGATTTCTCCTACAGGGTGTCAAAGGCCTATAAACTTATCTTCACCCCATTGGCTCAACTCTACCACTACGAGGCGCCTAAAATGAGACCCGACGCCTACAAGCAAGGTTTCATGTTTACTGTGTTCGTATATCGTTTTTTTAAAATGAACGTGAAAAAAAATCCACTCCAATGGGTATTTTTTTATTACGCCTTTTTAGGATACATACTGTCGCGTCTGCTTATCTGCATAGTATCTCCTAAAAAACAAAACGTCGATAAATTAAGGGGAGTCTTCGGAGCTTTCGATGAAGTCATTTTTCACGGAAAGCAGGTTATAATGTAATGCGTTGCCGATTGACAGGAATTATTAGTTTGTATTATCCTGACAAGGCAACGGGAGGGGGAGTTTTGTGGTAATTGACAACGTAAGCGTGGTAATTACAACACTCAATAGATCGGATATTGTCGGCAGGGCTATTAACAGCGTGCTGTCTCAAACTTTTGAAAATATCGAAGTCATTGTGGTTATTGACGGGCCGGATGAGCGCACTGAGAAAGCGCTTGAACAGATTAATGACCCAAGATTCAGGGTTTTGGCCTTACCTGAGAATGCCGGCGTTTCTGAAGCCCGCAATTCGGGTGTCAGGGCGGCAAAATATGACTGGATAGCCTTTCTGGACGATGATGACGAATGGCTGCCGGAAAAACTTGAGAAGCAGGCAAATGCCGCAATTCCATTGGACAAGGCCTTGCCGGTTATATCCTGCCTTTATTATTCACGAAGTGCCACTGTCGAACTGACCCTGCCGCGAAAATCCCCGAAACCATCGGAGCATATCAGCGACTATCTGTTTACTAAAAATTCATTTTTTAGCGGGGTGGCATATTTATTACCTTCGACATTGCTGATAAAGAAAGAATTGTTGGAGGCGGTACCTTTTCGCAGGCATATCAGAAGCCAGGACCTTGATTTCCTTTTGCGTGCAGCGCAGCTTGAAGAATTTTGCTTTGAGGTAGTGCAGTACCCTTTGATAATATATCACGTTTTAGAGCAGGGGCAGCGCCTCAGTCAAAGAGATAATGCCGGGAAATCTATCGTCTGGATCAGGAACAATTATCATTTATTTACACATCGCGCTTACGTTGGATATGTGGCTAAAAACCTTTCCACTGAAGCGCGCCGTCAGAACAGCTGGAAATTTTTTGTGCCGCTTTTACGGGAGATGTTCCGTTTTGGCAGACCGAAATGGGTTGAATTTGCAATTTTTCTATGTACATGGTTTGTGCCGGAGGGGGTGTTGCTTCTGGCTAAGAAAATCATTGGAAAAAAGGGTGCAATAACGCACGTTAATAAGGGAAATTCTTACATGGGGAGTATTTTATGATAATTGACAACGTAAGTGTTGTAATTACCACTATCGGAAGATCTGATATTGTCTGCAGGGCCGTTAACAGCGTCCTGTCTCAAACTTTCAGAGACATCGAAGTTATTGTGGTTATTGACGGGCCGGATTCTGCTACAATGCAAGTGCTTGAACAGATCAAAGACCCGCGGTTAATTATTTTAGCCTTGCCTGAGAATGTCGGCGTTGCGGAGGCCCGCAATTCGGGTGTCAGGGCGTCAAAATATGGCTGGATAGCCTTTTTGGACGATGATGACGAATGGCTGCCAGAAAAGCTTGAGAAACAGGCAAAGGCCGCAGCTCAGTTGGATAAGGCCTTTCCGATTATATCTTGTAGTTATCAGCTGCTAAATTCCCGTATTAACCAGATTCGGCCATTGAAATTCCCGAACCCATCAGAGCAGGTAAGCGAATATCTGTTTGCTAAGACTTCATTCTTTGGTGGGGTAGCACATTTAGCGCCTTCGGCGCTGGTAATGAGAAAAGAATTGTTAGAGGCAGTTCCTTTCCGCAGACACCTGTGGAGAAACGAGGATTGGGATTTCCTTTTGCGTGTAGCACAACTTGAGGAAGTTAGTTTTGAGGTTGTGCCGGAATGTTTAGTCATAATTCATATAGCAGAGAAAAGGGAACATCTAAGCAATAAGGATGATGTTGACTTTGATCTTCAATGGATTAGGGATAATCAAAATTTGTTTACACCACGGGCTTATGCCGGGTATGTGGCTAAGAATCTTTCCTCTGAGGCAAGCCGTCAGAAGGGATGGAAGTTGTTTGTTCCACTTTTTAAGGAAATGTGCAGATTCGGTCCGCCGACATTCGTAGAGTTTTCAATATTTCTATATCCCTGGTTTTTACCACGTATAGTTCGGCGATGGGTTAAGATTATTATTAAAAAGGTTCGGGGAATTATTGGAAAATAATAAAAAGAAATGTAATAAATGCTGCGTCTAAATCTTTACAGTATGGGGTTTTTACGCCCGAAATAAGAAAACCCCCGGCAGGCTTTAACGCAAATATACATGGTTTGCGCGGCCTTGCCGCCGGCATGATTGTTCTTCATCATATTATAGACTCCCGCTGGGATATTACAGTGGGCAAGCAGGCTCTCCATAGCGTAACTAACACAGGCACAAGTGGTTTGAGCGGCATTACCTCCGGCATTGGCGGGACGTTGTTAAGCTCGATTTGCGCAAGTGGCGTTGAACTGTTTTTTATGATCAGCGGTTATTTGATTACAGCCAGTATCCTCAGACACAATAGCGTGGCAGCGTTTCTGAGAAATCGTGCGATGAGGATTTATCCGGTCTATCTTACGCTTATAATCTCGATTTTTCTGTGCCAGTGGGTTTTTAAACATAGCCTGGATATATATACAAACCGGCCTGTGAACTGGATGGGAGAGCTAGGGGCTTTGGATGCCTTTGTTAACCTTGGAGAGGCAATTCTGTTCCTTCCCGGCGTCTTTAATCTGCCAATGATGTGGGGGGTGCTGTGGACGCTTAGTTATGAGTTCTTTTTTTATCTTCTGAGTGCCGTTCTTTTTTCACTGGCGCGGCGGCGGATGAAGGCCGCCCATGCCTTTACCTGCGTTTTACTAATCCCAATTCTCTATCTCTATCCCCGCGCCGTATTCTTCGCCGTAGGGGCAGGCGTTTTCGCTCTGGAAAAACGCGGGTTCATAGCACACATTCCAGGGTGGGTGAGTTTCACCGCTGGTATTCTGTTTTTTGTGGTTATGGCGCGCGCTTTGCGATATTCCAGTGGTTTCTTTTTTGGCGCCGCGACCGACTATCTGCATCTGTTCACTCCAGAACAGCCGGTAAGCCAGCAGCATCACAGATATTATCTGGACTATGTTGCGGTCTTGCCAGGCCTGCTGATGTTCGCATATATATGCCGCCCTGAATGTTGGTGCCGCTGGCTTCTGCAGCTGCGTGTGACACAGTTCCTTGGCACTATCAGCTATAGCCTTTTTTTGGCGCATGGTTTCCTCGTAACCGCGGCAAAAAAAACGGTGATGCTATCGATGACCAGTTTCCATTGGAATCAGGGAGCCGCACGAAATGTCTTTTCCATCCTTTCACTGACCGGAGCTATTGTGGCCGCTTTTGTCAGTTATACACTCATCGAAAAGAAATTCACAAGCTGGCTGAGCGGAAAGCTGGCGCAGAAACATTGTGAAGTAAAAGTGCACATTTAGGTTACCAGATGTAAGAGTGGATGCCGCCAAAATCCAAAGAATTTCCAGTTATTTAGCTGTCATAGCACCATATTTTTAGTCAGGATTATGTCAGCTTTCTGACACAATCGGAGACTGACGGAAAATTCTTCCTATGCGGCTTACATTCGGCAATGAGGTTTATCGCGCCGACGCCTGTTCTTAGTCGTCTGGCACAATAATTGCATTAGACTTTGTTGTGTAGTGATGTATTTGTTTTAAGGAGAGATGGCTAGTGAGTGATTACAAGAGACTGATAAGCGGTAACAAGAGGGAGCTGTTAAACTTTAAGGGTAACCTGATGAGTACGGCTACCGGAAAGACCGTGAAATCAATCATGGTAACCAGTGCTATGAACGGCGAAGGCAAGACAACCGCGGCCCTAAGCTTAGCTTATACGCTGGCGGTTAACGCCAAAGACAACGTTTATCTGGCAGACGGCTCATGGAATGCCCCTAAATTGGATAAAGTCTTTAATTTCGGAGAAGTTCCTGGAATATCGGATTATTTTCGCGACGATATAGATTTGAATGGAATAGTCAGGCAAACTCAGACGGCAAATCTTTCCGTAATTCCATTTGGAAAGAAGACCTCGAATTCTATGGAGATTTTAAGGCCTGCGGTGTTAAAAGAGAAGATCGATGAATTGAAAACCAGATGTGATTACCTTATTTTCGACTCCGCCTCGATAATGGGCTCCGCCGACATGGCAGTGCTATCGACTTTCTTTGACGGTGTTATCCTTGTAATAGAGTGTGAGAAGACAAAATGGCAGGTAGTTGACCTGGCTAAGGGCAAATTAGAATCCGCCGGGGCGAATATCCTGGGGGTCGTATTGAATAAGAGAAAATTCTACATTCCAAGGTGGTTATATGGATAGGACTGGTTTGACACTAAAAAGGTTTATAACTAATCTGTTAATTGGTCTTTCTTTGATAACCCTGGCAGCTGGCTGCGCGACTTCTTTTAAAAATGATACCAGGGAGGATGATAAGATAAGGACGAACGTCGATTATGGTAATACGACGTTTGAAATCCCGCCAGACAACAATACTTTAGATGACAACCAACACTTTAACACAAGTTATGACGTGTTTCCCGAATACCGGATAATGCCGGGAGATATACTGGAGGTCTTCTTTAAGGTGGATACCGGCATTCTCCATGAATTCAGAATAGAGACTGACTACACTGTGCAGATTAAGTTCGTTAATACCCCGGAGTTAAACGAGTCTCAGATAGTCCGCCCCGACGGTACCATAGCGCTCCCATATATAGGCGATCTCAAGGTAATAGGGAAGACAGTGGACGAGCTTACCGCCGAGCTTAAGCGGTTATACTCAAAAATAGTTAAAGAACCAAATTTATATATCTTAGTGCCTGAGTTCAGGACAACACTGAAAGAGTTTAAGGCAGATCTCCACACCGCCCCTCGCGGCCTGAGCAGACTTACAACGGTCAGGCCGGATGGTATTGTTACGTTTCCCATCATAGGCGAGATATTTGCGGCCAAAAAGACCCTTAAAGAGGTCAACATCGCAATCAACACCTTATACGAAAAAATAATCCCCGGACTTCACTGTAATCTGTTCTTAGAAAAACAGTCAGGTTTTCTTGTTTACGTCTTTGGAGAGGTCAGAAAGCCCGGCGCGTTCCCAATCTTAAAACCTATCAGCCTGTTAGAAGCTCTCGCCCTTTCCGAGAGCTTCCTGCCGACGGCCAAAACGGGCAACATTATTGTATTAAGGAAGACAAAGGACAAAGTAGTTGCTACGATAGTTAACCTTAACGATGTGATAAGCACCACAAACAGAACAGACGTAATGGTGCTCAATCCTGACGACGTTGTGTATGTCCCGAGAAGAACACTCTCTTCTATTGCCGACGTAACGAGAGACATAGCGGATATCGTGTTCTTCAGAGGATGGTCGATGGGCCTTTCGTATCAAATGTACACGGCGCCTACTTCGACTAACGCGCCAAAGTTTCCTTTCGGAGGGTTTTAAAAATGAAGACCGAAGGGCTGATGGAGGATTACAAAAGAGCGTTACTGACAACATTCTTTATCCAGAAGCGGATTATATATTTTGCGACTGCGGTAATATTTATTGCATCAGTGTTCGTTTCGTTTCTCTGGCCAAAAACCTACGCCTCTTATGGCTCGATATTTATAAAAGGAGAGAGGGCGGAGAAAAACCCCCAAGCCATAGAAAAAGAGGAAGTGCGCACCCGTGAAGTCACAAAAGAAGACCTCAACTCTGAAGCCGAGATACTCACCTCGTCGGAAGTTATCAGAAATGCCATTACTCATATGAGGGATGATAAGAACTACAAGGGCCGAGGTCCTTCGATAGTCTCTTTAGTTCTGAAAATGCTTAATATAAAGGCTGCGGAGAAAGACAAGGGCATAACTGATGCTGAAGTGCAATCGATCAAAAAAAGGATAACCACTGAAATCGTTCCAACCACTAATGTTATTAAAATAACACTGACTGGAAACGATCCCAAATATGCGGTTTCATTATTAGATACCCTTATGAACGAGTTCTTAAAATACAGGTCGCAGCTTTATAATACGGCAGACACCAGAACGTTTTACGCCCAACAAGTTAATGATTCGAAAAAAGGCCTGGAAAGTAAAGAAGACCAGCTTCTGAAATTATTTAGAGAAAGCGAAACCGTAGTGCCGGCTAAAGAGATAGAGAATAATCTTTTTGCCATAAGGGACCTTGAGCAGGACCTCTTCTATCTTAAGCAAACCGCATCTGAGAAGGCACGCCTGGTTCAATATATCGAAAATGCGTTGAAGGATAAGGAGATAAGCTACTTTTCCTTTATAGAAGGTAACGAGGCTATCTCAAATTTAAGCAAGAACCTTCAGGACTTTGTCTCTGAGGGAGGTCCAATTGTTACCAGATACACTAAGGAAAGTGAAAAATACAGGTTATATAATGAACAAGTCAACATTATGTACAATGCCTTGAAAAAAGAAGTGGAAGGTTACGTTTCGAACGTAAAAAGACAGCTTGATACTATTAACGATAAAATCGATAACAATGAGCGCAGGCTCGACAGAATCAGGGCCCAGAATATCAAGCTTCAGGATCTGATCGTCTCAACTGACAGGATAAAGAGAGATCTCGAATTAGATAAGGCAAACTATGATATCTTCTCTAAGCGTAATAAGGAAGCCCTGATATCGTCCTCCGTTGTGGGCGGAAATCTGCAGATCAGCATAATGAGTAAGGCATTTCCATCAACCGGCCCGATTTTCCCTATCCCCGGCGTGTTAATACCCGTTGGACTTATTGCCGGGGCATTGACAGGCATGACCCTCGGATTCCTGAAAGAATTCATGGATCAAACATTCAAAAGCCCTGAGGATGTGGTTAAATACGCTAATTTACCTGTGCTTTTATTTATCCCATTCATGCCGGACCCTGCTGACGTAACGGCGGATAAGGGTATGTTCCCAAAATTGAAGTCGAAATTAAAGCCCGACGCCTCAGCCGGTAAACCCGGGGCAGCCGCGCCGGACAGCTCAATCTCCGATGTGTTTTTTAGCTTAAAGGCGATTTATGTGCCTGCCATAGTCCTGAGTTGTTTGATTATCATCGATATAGGCTGTCAGGTGCTGCGCTCGGACAGCTCAGACCATAAAGCGATGACGTCGGCATCCGTGGAACCAGTGGAACCAGACGAAAACGATGTAAAATACGAGGCGTCCAGAGCCAGGCGGCAACCGGCAACCGAAGAGGTAAAGTCAGCCCAGGTTACCGATAACGAGACAGCCGTCTCTCAGGAGACATTAGTCAGCGATGCAAGGCCAGACATTACGGATGCAGCCGAGCCCCGCGAGACCGCCGCCAGACCGGCTGTTACCGCGGCCGCTCAGGAGCCTGAGTCAGTAATTCCCGTGCGCCGTCAGGCTGCCAAACCGCCCGCCGCCGCTCAGGCCGCAGCTCCTCAGCAAGTAAAGATTGAGTTCCACTTATTCTAAGGAGAGGTATAAAAATGAAGACCATTAACTTTAAGAAAAATATATATCTGGCGATAGCGGTGCTTATCGTGTTCTCGCCAAATATATATTACAGCATAATCAGCCATGAAATAGTCTCTCCATCGCGAAAGATAGCTTTTATTGTCTTTTCCATAGGGGTGCACTTAATACCGCTTGTGTTTTTTGCCAAAAGAATAAAGTGGTTTATGGCGGCGTTCATTCCCTTTGCAGCGCTTGCGCCGCTCGATATTTTTTTCATTTCACTCTACAGTTACCCGCCGACAAACAGCGTGCTGCGCGACATCATGGAGACAAACGCAGGCGAGGCCGCGGAGTTTATGCAGGGTTTTCGAACACCGGTAATCCTGATGGTAGTGTTTGCCGTAGTCTTTGCCGTAGTCTTCATCTATTGTTTAAAGAAGATGAGCGGGGCTGTCAACGTCAAAGCCGCAGCCGGCCTGTCCACAATCTTTACAGCGGTTACGCTGCTTACCTTTTTTACGACGCAGCAGGGCGGCGAAAACAAATATGTATCGAAGAAGGAAGTCTTCGAGACAAGGATTGGAAAGGCATATCCAGTTGGCGTCATAACTCATCTGACAAGGTTTTATCTCGAGAGACAACAGCTGGTCAAACATCGGATGGCGGTTGAAGGCTTCCACTATAATCTTAAGCGTCGGCAGGACGCCTCGGAAAAGGAAGTATATATCCTGGTTATAGGAGAGGCTTCGAGGGCAGGCAATTACGGCATAAACGGATATTCCAGAAATACTACCCCGAATTTGAGCGCAATGAGTAATCTGATCAGTTTTTCAAATGTATGCGCCCCCGCCACCGAAACCAGGACATCGCTTCCTCTGATGTTGACAGGGGCCAGTCCCGCGGATTACGGCAGCGCGTACGAAAAACCGGGCGTCATAACCTATTTCAGGAAACTCGGCTTTGAAACGCACTGGATTTCCAATCAGATAGAGATGGGCATTTACGATAAGTCCGTAAAAAGCGTTTTTACCGACGAAGCCGACGACAGAACTGTACTAAACAGCGCCAAAGGAGATATCAAGGATAACTCCATAAAATATGACGGGGAGATTATCCCTCAGCTTAAAAAAATAATCTCTGAAAGCAAGTCAAATAAATTGTTTATTGTCTTACACACTATCGGCAACCACTACAGGTATGATTTCAGATACCCCGCAGAGTTCGATGTGTTCAAGCCGTCGATGAAAGGCAGGGATGACGTCAGGATTAACGACCCCGCATCCAAAGAAATAAAAATAAACAGTTACGATAATTCCATACTATACGTTGACAGGTTTCTGTCTGACGTTATAAGATATACGGTGTCCTTAGAGGTGCAGTCCGGCATTGTTTTCATAGCCGATCACGGAGAGGACATCTTTGACGACGAGAGAAATCTGTTTGGACATGGAAACAAAGCGGTAACCAAATATGTTGCCCATGTCCCGTTTATGGTATGGGTTTCCGGCGAGTATGTGAAAAGGCATCCCGATAAAACTGCCGCACTAAAGTCAAACAAAGACGCAAAGTTAGGCGGAGGCTTCCTTTTTCAGTCCTTGTTAGACATGGCCGGTGTTACTTATGAGGACAGTGATTTGACAAAAAGTGTGTTCAGTGATAAACTATCGATAGGTAAAAGAGATATTATTAATACCTCATTTCAAGCAGTAGATTGCAACAGGCTGCTGAATTGATGTGGGGAATGCGGCGGGATGCAATGGAGGAACAATATGGCGATTAAGATACGTGTGTCAACCGGTTATATGTCATTTTCCAACACGCTCAGCGTTATTTTTGATGTTACCCTTTCGTCATTACTTTTGTTGCTGGCCTGTCCATTTTTTATCGTTATATCAATCATAATAAAAATGACAGACGGAGGCCCTGTATTCTATCGTGGAGAGCGTCTGGGTAAAAATAAGAAGATATATATAATGTATAAGTTCCGGTCATTAGTCCCTGACGCCGAACGTATAATAGGCGCCGAGCTACTGTCGTCTCAACGCGACATCATAACCAAAGTCGGGAAATTATTGAGAGAGACAAGGCTGGATGAGCTTCCCCAGCTGTATAACATTTTAAGAGGGGATATGACGTTTATTGGGCCGCGCCCGGAGCGCATGGCGATATATGAGAAGTTCTGTAAAAACATAAAAGGTTATGACAGGCGTTTTGAAGTAAAACCAGGGTTAGTCGGATATTCTCAGCTCTTTACGCCTCATAGTACGCCTAAGAGAATGCGCACCCTTATTGACAATCTGTACATTGCAAAAAGGCATAATATTCTTGTTGACTACGTTCTGGTTTTTTATACCGCATATCTGTCGTTAAAGCATGTGGTATCTAAAGTTCTTCTGTTTATGTGGAAGGACCTTGTGTTGCGCATGGTTGGACGCGGAGGTAACAAAAGATACCTTGTGAGGGTTTATCTTGAAGACGCCAGGGTTTATTACGGCCATAAAGCTGAATCAGCACAGGAGGATACGTTAGAAAATAAAAAGTATCCTAATTATGATGATCTGGCGAAAAAGGTCTATTTCGGCAGCAATGGGCAATTAACCGGAGAGGGCGTGTTAATAAACGTCAACGAGGACGCCTTTTTGATGCACATCAGCAAACGATTGAAAGGTGAGGATTTTTTTAAGTTGGAAATCCTGAACAAAAATAAGAAGAAAATAGCCTTTTGCGAAGGAACGGTTTATAAAGAATACCCCTCAGGCAACAAAGACTACGAGTATGCTTACGTAATTAATTACACCCCGGTGTCCCCGTTAAACTCATACATGATTCACCAGTACTTCCTGCACAAGAGTGTTGCTGAGATATGAGAGAGAGCCTTGCAGAGTCTGTCATTCCCGCCTGCGAGCGGCAATCCTGTTCTCGCTCAATTTTCTTAAAAGACTGGATTCCTGCTTCCGCAGGAATGACAGGTTTTATAATCTATTCATGTGATTGTATTTTAGATTGGGCACTGGAGACATATGGCTGCTAAGCGAAGGCTTACAACCGGTTATCAAGCGATTTCCGGCACAGTAAGCTTTCTTTTCGATGTTCCTCTGGCGATTATTCTTCTCATTTTGGCCAGTCCCCTGATGCTCATTATAGCAATCGCGGTAAAATTGACAGACGGAGGGCCGGTATTTTATCGTGGAGACAGGCTGGGTAAAGATAAAAAGATATTTACAATGTACAAGTTCCGGACATTAATCCCCGACGCCGAACGCATAATAGGCGCTGAGCTGTTGACATCGCAGCATAATATTGTAACTAAAGTCGGGAGATGTCTCAGGGAGACAAGGTTGGATGAGCTTCCCCAACTATATAACATCCTAAAAAGGGATATGACATTTATGGGGCCGCGCCCTGAGCGCGTGGCGATATATAAGAAGTTCTGCCAGGGTATCAGAGGTTATGACATGAGATTCACGGTACCCCCCGGGTTAATCGGATATTCCCAGCTCTTCACACCCCACAGTACACCCAAAAGAATGCGCACACTTATTGACAATATGTACATTCATAGAAAGCAGAATATCTTTGTTGACCACATCCTGGTTGTTTATACCGCATACCTGGCGCTAAAGCATGTGCCGACTAAAGTTGTTTTCAGAGCGTCCCATGACCTTGCAATGCGCCTGATTGGACGCGGCGGGAACAAGAGATTCCATGAAAGGGTCCATCATCAAGACGCCAGAGCTTATTATGGCCATAAAAATCATTTGACACAGGTCAATACATTAGTAAATAATAAAGATAACGCCGCACACATGAATGATAGACAGATGAAGGTTTACTTCGGTAGTGACGGGCAATTTGCCGGAGAGGGCTTGTTAATAAACGTCAACGAGGACGCCTTTTTGATGTTCACTGACAAACAGGTCAAAGACGCCGATTATTTTAAGCTTGAGATCGTGGCTAAGAATAAGAAGAAAACAGCCTATTGTGACGGTGTGATATATAAAGAATACGCCTCCGGCAATAATGATTATCAGTATGCCTACGTTTATAACTACACGCCCGCCTCTCCATTGAACTCGTACATAATTCACCAGTATTTCCTCCACAAGAGTGTGGCTGAGGTATGAGAGCGCTTATCTCTTCGGTGATTGCGCGCCCTTTAGAGTCGCTTCTGTATATTACAGTTTTACTTACCGTAGCAATAATCATGACCACCCCGTATTATTATGTGGCTTTAATTGTGCCGCTGCTGGTACTTTTTATTATGATGTCGAACAGGAAGCCTGCCTATGTTTATTATATGATTGTTTTCCTTATCCCGTTTGGAGCATACAGAACCTTATCCGAGGCCGGCCACATAAAGATTCATTACCTGTTAGCGGTAATCCTGATTTTATATTTATTATTTAAATCGTTTAATATGCGGCATCTGCCGTCCGAACTAAAAAGCAATTTATGGCCTTTTATGATTTCTCTCTATGTGGTAACCATTCTAACCGCTATGTACTCTCCTTATCCTGAAGACGCATATCCTATGTTAGCCCAGTTTGCGGCCGCAATAGCGTTTATTACCATAGGGATGTATTTTATAGACAAGGAAGCCCTGGTTAAGCAAATTCCGGCTATAGTGGTATATAGCGTGACGCTGAGTTCGTTCCTTGGGGTTATAGGCTATCTCTTTAACATAGCTCTTTTTGCGCAAAAGACAGAAGTGGAGGGCGAATTTAAAAGAGGTATGGGAGGCTCTATGGACCCGAATAATACCGCCCTTATTATTCTCTTTGTCTTGCCTCTTGTGGCGGAAATGGTTACATGGGCCAAAAATCAGACATATAAATTGTTATACATGGCTTTTTATGTAATAAATATGCTGGCTATTTATTACACGTGGTCAAGAAGTGGAGCAATTTTTGGAATTTTGATAACGGCTGTTATTTTTCTCAGGCACGTAAAGAAAATAAACGTGAATCTCATATTTTTACAAATATTTTTTGTATTGCTTATAGGAGCTGTTGTTATTGGGGCGTTGCCTGAAAAATATATGAAGCATTTTGGGAATATAACCGAATCTAAACAGGACGCGTCAATAGAAAGACGCGGTACCTATGTTACAGTTGCGTTGGATTCATTTATGAAGCATCCTTTAATAGGGACGGGATTAGGTACGTTCAGGGATATTTATGCCGAGACCGATATTGCCCGCAAGTTTTCGAGATCTGGTGAGGACCTGCGGCGTTTCGCGCATAACACCTATCTTGAATATCTGGTTGGAGTAAGCTCCATAGGGTTATTGTGTTTTATTGCGCTGGAGCTGCGGGTGGTGCTTAATTTCTATACAGCGAGGAAAAACTTCCTTAAAAATGGCGAAGAGTTATACGCGTCATATTCCGCGGCATATATGTTCTCATTCATAGCTGTTATATTGTATTTGTTCATGTTTAGCGAGGCATTTCATAAAGTCTTTCTTCTGTCGGTATCGATTGCCCATGTTGCACACAGGTTATCTCTGGAGAAAAAGCAGTGATTACGCTGTCCTCGGCGGTTTTTGTGCTTTCAGCCCTGATGATTATCTCGTTTTTTTTTCTTAATCCCCTGCTTATATATATTTCGTATCTGATAAGTTCAAAAAAAGAACCAATATTCAAACCATTCTCAGCGTCCATATCTTTAATAATCGTTGTTCATAATGGAGAGAAACAAATCGCGGCAAAGCTGGATAATTCACTTTCTCTCGATTATGGAACTGAAGATTATGAGATAATAGTGGTCTCCGACGGTTCTACCGACAAGACCGATGAGATAGTTAAAGGATATAAGGACAAACACATACGCTTTATAAGGATGGACGGGCACATCGGGAAATATGCAGGAATGAACGCGGCGGCAGAGGCGGCAAAAGGAGAGATTTTGGTCTTTTCCGACGCCGACGGCATGATCTCCATGGGTGCGATACCTGCCCTTCTCAGACACTTTTCCGACCTCGGCATCGGAGGTGTTTCAGGACTTCGTGTCATAGGCGAGAGTGGAAACCTTAAAGACGCCCAGCGTTTCTATGTTAGTTTTGACTCCGGCATTAAAAGAATGGAGAGCCTTACGGGAAGCATCTCATCGAATGAAGGCAAACTCTACGCCGCCAGAAAATCGCTCTATACGCCGGTTCCCCCCTCCGTCACAGACGACACCTTTGTCCATCTTGCGATTGTAAGGCAGGGCTACAGGTTTATTTTTGAGAATAACGCCACTGTTGTGATTAATACGCCGTCAAGAAATCCCCAACACGAAATCATACGGCGTAAGAGGATTGTTACCACAAGCCTCAGGGGAATTGCAATTCATAGTGAGCTTTTAAACCCATTTAAATACGGGGCATTTTCTATTCATCTTTTTATCAACAAGGTGTTGAGGCGTTTCCTTCCGGTTTTTTTGATCACCCTGTTTATAAGTTCCCTGATGCTGGCATATTTAAACATATCATTTGCCGTATTTTTTGGCCTTCAGACGGCGTTTTATGCCTCCGGTATATTTTACCTGCTGGTATTGTCCCGAATTAGAAAGATTAAACTGATTACGCGCTTATTTTCAGTTGCGTTTTACTTTCAGTTAGGAAACTATGGTACACTACTTGGGTTGATAGATTTTCTGAGAGGAAAAGAGGTCGTTAAATGGGTACCGCTGAAAAATGACTGAAAAATCTGCCGTTTCACCGGCTGTTTTGATAATTTCGTTAGCAAAGCACTATGGGGGCGCGGAGGTGCGGGTTATAGAGACGGCCGAGCTTCTTCATGACAAATGCCGTTATGGAGTTGTAACAATGAAAGGCTCCCCTATAGAGCAGAAACTTCGGGATAGGGGACTCAATACGTTTCCTATTTCTACCAGCAAGGCAAGCCCGTCCATTCTTCTCAGCATTTGTAAGATAATCATGGAAGGCGGTTTTAACGTTGTTGACGCCCATAGTCCGCAGGGTCAGTTTTGGGGACTGTTGGCGGCCATTTTAACCCGAACGCCGTTTAAGGTATGCACAGTCCACAGCAGTTATGGCCTGACAGAAAAGGGAATAAGGAAATTGCTTTATGTGATGGTTTTAAGGCTGAATATGTTTTTTGACATCCCTTTTGTGTCCGTATCGGAGGCGGTAAGCACTTATCTCACTGGTCTTGGCGCAAAGCAGGACAGGGTAACGCTTATCCGCAACGGTATTTCGATGCCTGACTCCGGTCAGATAGACGCACTCAGGGAAAGACAGAGGACTGCCTTCGGCTTAAAGAAAGACGATTTTGTCATAATCAGCGTGGGGCGTCTGGAGCCGGTAAAAGGCCATATCTATTTATTAGAAGCCGTTAACACCCTCAAAGGCCGCTATGCAATAAAATGTTTAATCGTTGGCGACGGGCGTGATTTTAATTCGTTAAATGAGCGAATAGCGGCACTGGGCATATCGAACGAGGTGAGGCTGCTTGGATTTCGCACCGATGTCGATGAGCTGCTTCCTATGGCGGATGTCTTTTGCATGCCTTCTCTGTCTGAGGGACTGCCATACGCGCTTTTAGAGGCATGTGCCGCGGAACTGCCCATAGTGGCCTCAAATATCGGGGGCATGGCTCATCTGCTGAAAAATGGGGAAACGGCGATTTTGGTACAGCCTGAGAATGTCCTTGAGCTTGTCAATGCGCTAGTGTATATAAGAGATAATCCCCTTAAGGGTAAGGCGATGGGCAAAGAGGCGTATGCGGTAGTTAAAAATGAATTCTCGATAGAAACCATGCGCGGGCATATGCTCGATGTGTATGGGTTAAGGGGGTAGGAGGACAGATGGGCAGGAAAATTATATGGGCACTATTGATGCTGCTATTAACTCAAGGCGTTTCGGCAGCACTTGAGCAGGGGAGTTTACCGGGGAATTGGCGGCCATTTTCAGACGACTCACCGTGGAATAAGCCGATACCGGCCGATGCTAAAACTCATACAGACTCTGCTGTGATAATGAAAACCATTGTTTCCGAGGCTAAGAACATACGTCTGACCAAGATTTACGCCTACCCTATATGGGTTGTCAATTCAAAAAAGGTCCCGCTGACAAAGGTCAGAAGCACAAGAATATACGACACATGGGATAAGAAGAGGACTGGCATAAGCGATGTGGCAATCCCTGTGACAAGGGAGATGTGGGGAGAGCCTACCGATGACGGCCACATTTGCATTGTCGATCCGGCAGCCGGACTTTCATGGGAAATGTCCGTATATCATTGGAGAAAAGACGATGAAACCCCTCGCTGCAACACATTTAACATCTGGAACCTGAAAGGTAAGGGTGTAGGAAATCATAAAGAGAGCGAAAGGTGGTATCTGATAGGCGGACGTGGGTCTGGCTTCCCGCTAATCGCAGGCGTTATACGTCCAGAGGAGCTTAGACAGGGTGAGATAAGACATGCTATGATCTTTACGTTTCCTAAGAACAGGAAACCGGACAGGGGCGACGCCATATTTATTTCGCCGGCTGCCAGAAGCGACGGTGCGGTTAAGGGCGTTGAATATCCTATCGAGGGAATGCGCTTCCAGCTTAATCCAGCCCTGACCGATAAGGATTTCGATAGTTGGGGGTTAAACAGGGAAGGAAAGATTTTGGCCAGAGCACTGCAAAAATATGGGATGTTCCTCGGCGACAATGGCGGAGCAATGGCGCTTCAGGCACAGCTTCTTGCCCCTGATTCAAATGAAAACCAGGAGAAGTGGAGCAGTTTATTCCCGGGTTTTTATAGAAATGTCGAAAAAATACCAACAGATCGGTTTCGTGTAATTTATACCGGCGAACCAGTGGTCAAATAGCGGTATCACATGCGATAATACAGGGGGCATATGCGTTTTCAGTTCATGGATATCGCTAAAGGGATTGGTATAGCGCTTGTGGTATTTGGACACAGCGATCTGCTGCCAGACATTAAATCCCCTGAGTCCTATATTTATATAAAAAGAATAATCTATGTCTTTCATATGCCGCTTTTCTTCGTCATTTCCGGGTACTTATTAGTAAGCAATATAAATATTGCAGACAATTTGTCCGATTACTATTCGTTTGTAAAGAAGAAGTCGGCAAAATTGCTTTTACCTTATATGTCAATATCTATAGGTCTGATTGTCATAAAGCTGATAGGCCGGATGTTTACGCATATACAGTATCCTGTGGACAGGATGTCATTTTATAATTTGTTTCTGCAGCCGGACGAAGGGGCTGTGATGCACTTATGGTTTGTTTATGTTTTATTTATGATGTATGTGACTGTTCCATTATCTTACAAGGTATCACATAATATTAATATAGTCATGGCCGGCTCATTATTGTTATTATTATTTGCATGGCCTTCTGTTTTTGAACTAAATAACTTATTAGAACACCTTCCATTTTTTATCGGCGGGATTATCTTCTACAGGTACGATTTGTTAAATAAATGTAATCCGTATATCGCCTTATTTTCTTTATTAATTGTCTTTATCGCCGGAGTATCTCTGATGAACATGGCCCCTGATTATTGGAAACTGACTTATTGGGAGCTTTCTTATAGTTATAAGATAATAAAGACAGTTACCAGTTTATCGGGTGCATGTATGGTTATATTTGTGTCGATAATAATAGTTTCACTGAATGATTGTCTGGCTATGCCTGAATCAATATTGAGATTGTTCGGCATATACTCTGCTTCCATTTATTTTCTACATACCTTCTTTCTTGGAGCTGTCAAGGTATTTATTGTCAGGATTATGCATGTAGATACAAGTTTTTGGTTACCCATGACGGTTAAGTGTCTGGCAGGGCTGCTTTTACCTGTCATCTTCGAGAAATATATCCTTGACCGTACGCCATTAATAAGGAAATACCTGATTGGCGTCAGTAAGCCGGTCAGATAATCAGGGGGCCGCGTCTGTTAACCTTTTGTATGCCTTCGTTTCGTTGATTTCACAGGGCTGTGCTTTACGGCTTTGTGTCTTATGCCGCTGTGTTTTACCTGCTTCGTATCTCTATGTGTAACATTATTGTGCGTCACTTCTCTGTGCTGCATGTCTGACGGGGGGAGATATACTAATGTCCCTTCGCTGAGTTTAGAGTTTATGGATGTGCCGTTGATTTCGGCCAATATGTCCTGAGGCATGTGTAATTTTTTCGAAATCTTCTTTATGGATTCGCCCTTCTTTGCCAGATACTTATCCAGCGTGTAGCGTTGGTGATCTGGGGTATTTTCATATATCAGCCTGAAATCATCCTTCATGCCCTGGGGCACTCTCAACCGGTATTTCGATACATCGGGAGGGAGGCACCATTGTTTCAACTCGGGATTCAGATCCCTTATTTTCGCCGTCGATATACCGGCCACTTTGGCGATAAAATCCAATGTAGCAGGAGGTTCTACTACTACGATGTCATACTCGAGCGGGGTTTCATATTCGAGATCGTTAAAGCCATACCTCTCCGGCTCTATCGCTATCTCCTTTGCCGCTATAAACCTGGGCACGTAGAGTTTTGTCTCCTTTGCTATAAGCCCCGTTGTGATAAGAGACCAGTAACTGTCGGTGTTTGCCATTTTCATGGCCTTTTCTATTTTTACCTCGCCGGCGTTATATGCCGCGAGTGCCAAATCCCATGAGCCGAACTTCTCGTAGAGAAACCTAAGATACTTGGACGCCGCGTAAGTGGATTTAACCGGGTCCTGCCTCTCGTCAACCCAATAGTTTACCTTTAGATTGTAATCACGCGCTGTCCCGGCTATGAATTGCCACGGCCCGGCTGCTTGTGCCGGTGATTTCGCAAAATTATTGTAGCCGCTCTCTATCAACGGCACATATACAAGTTCCTCGGGCAAATTATTTTCTTTCAGGATTGTCTTCATCACCGGCAGGTATTTTGAACCTCTGACCAGCCATTGATTGAATTTTTTCTTTATCGTATCGGCAAAAAACGTCAACTGTGCTGAAACCGCCTCTGCGGCGTTTGTGTCATCCCCGTACTGAGTAAACTTTGTAAAGCCGCCCCGTAACAGCATCTCTTCCTTCCTGATAGAGCCGTCACAGTCTTCCTGGGCGGGCAGTGGGTGCAGAGGCACCGAGATAAAAGAATGCTCCATTATCGACTCTGAATATGTTATGCCCTTAGTCGATAGATCGCTTACGCTGCGGTGCGGCAGATTATCCTGAAGAGTGCCTGGTACGTTGCTCATTGCTTCTGTATCTGTGAATAAAGCCTCTGATTTTACGGGCATTATTAATATAAGTAAAGACAAGACTGCGGCACTGAAAATAGTCCTGTACATAAAGAAAATACCTCCTTGGCTGCACAGCCGGCAAATACATGACATAAACTTATTGGGTATTAATGTGGCAAAACCGCCAGAGCTTGTAATAAAATTACATATTCCGATTGTTTTTGTCAAGTGTATTTTTGCGTTTATTTTCGTCTATTGCCATTTGTCTGCCGGATTTGATAGATTATAGGCAGAGCCGATATGGATAAATCTATGAAATTTGTCACGCTGAATTGGATTGTGCGGGGGTGCCGGAATGATTGAGATGCACTTTGGAAATATGCTGGAAGAGATAATCGGAGACAAAGGCCTGTCCCTGGTCGAGATAGAAGGGATTCGCGAAAAGACTGCCTTCGCGCACAGCCAAATACAGGGGAGGAAATGGGATGAGCTTGCCTTTATAGATCTTGTCAATCAGGACACGGCCGAAATCAGGGAGCTTGCCGGCAGCATTGCCGCTAACTCAGATCTTTTTCTTTTGCTTGGCATTGGCGGCTCTGCCATGGGTCCGCGCGCGATACTCGAGGCGCTTCAGCCCATGCACAACTTCAGGAATCACCCTAAGATCTTCATTTATGACAACATTGACCCGAGAACTCTGGAAGCTATCATCGAAATCATTGACCCTCACAGGACAACCATTAACGTAGTCTCAAAATCTGGAAACACTGCCGAGACCGTCGCGTCGTTTATGATCTTTTGGGCGCACATGAATAAGGCTATTGGCAAGGAGGCCGCAAAAAGATTTATCATCACTACTAATCCTGAAGGCGGGATTCTCCGGCAAATTGTCAGGGAAAATAATCTTATGAGTCTCCCGATACATCCTTCCATTGTCGGGCGCTACTCCGTGCTCAGCCCCGCGGGACTACTCCTGTCGGAAATTGCCGGAATTAGTTCTGACGAGCTTCTGCTTGGCGCTAAGGACATTCTGGCCAAGTGCTCCAATGCTGAATTATGGGAGAATCCGGCATACTTATTTTCTGTCTTATTATACCTTATGTGTGTAAAAGAAAAGCGGACAGTCAACGTTATGATGCCCTATGCCGACGGCCTGAAGTCCCTTTCAGAATGGTTTTGCCAGCTTTGGGCGGAGAGTTTGGGAAAACTTGGCCTTGGCATAACTCCATATCCTGCCGTGGGCACTACAGACCAGCACTCACAGCTCCAGCTCTGGATGGAAGGCCCGGAGGACAAGGTCGTCATTTTTATCCGCATAGACGATTACGGCTCCAATGTTCGTATTCCAAAGGTTTTCGGAAAAATTGAGGAGTTCGGATTACTATCGGGGCAGTGCCTGAATGATCTTATAAACGCTGCCGCCAAGTCCACCGAGCTGGCGCTTGCTCACGCCTCTAAGCCCAACATCACTATAACCATGCCGGTGCTGGATGCCTACCACGTAGGGCAGCTTTTTATGTTTTTCCAGATTTGCACCACATTTATGGGTTTTCTCTTCGGGGTAAACCCGTTTAATCAGCCCTGGATTGAAGCGGGGAAGCATAACACCTTCGGTCTGCTCGGCAAACCCGGGTTTCAAAAACAAAAAGAAGATGTCGAGCGTATGGCGAAAAGAAATGCCTGTTGGAAATTGTAGATAAGCCGCAGCCAATCGGAGATATTCAAATGGGAGGTGTCTGTTGACGTTAGATATAGTGGCCGCTGGCAGCTTCCCTTTTAATAACCAAAACCTTTTTTCCAATAATTATCTGCAATATATCTTACCAGAATCTGACCTTTGGAAACAGCGGAGTCCGAAGGCCAGAGAGGCGTATGAATCCATAAAAGTGCATTATGAAAAAATAAGGGAATTAAATTTAGGTACGGGCCAGGAGGCCGAATTAGAAGATAAATTTATCAGACCAGTTATCTCTGCCCTTGGTTATGAGTACTCCGTGCAACCTGTTACCCAACGTAATAGTGCTACGAAGAAAAGGCCGGATTACGCCTTATTTAAGGATTTAGAGGCACGAACTACCGCGTACGCCGAAAAGGACAACCTTAAAAAGTTTTATTCCTGCGCGATAACCATTATTGAGGCAAAACACTGGGGACGCCGCCTTAATGACACTGACAGAGGCGATACCATCGACAGCCGCGACCCCACGGCACAGACAATAAAATACCTTGAGGATGTTCACTACCACAGCGGCGGCCTGACAAACTGGGCTTTTCTCACAAATGGAAAGACCTGGAGGCTGTTTTATTACAGGGCAAGCTCCAAAGTGGGGAACTATTACGAGGTTGACCTCGAGGAGATAATTCTAAACGGCGACGCGGAGAGTTTCTTGTATTTTTACCTGTTTTTCGCGAAAGACGCCTTAATTGAAGACCCTGCCACCGGAAAAACATGGCTTGAGCAGCACTTAAAAGGCTCTGAGGATTATGCCGTAAGGGTCTCCGAAAGGCTCAGAGATCTTATATTTGACGAGGTATTTGAGCTTCTGGCCGCAGGTTTTATTCACTTTAGAAAGACGGCGCTCTCTATTGTGAATGAAACACAGGAGAACAGGGAGGCAATATTCAAAGGCTGCCTGACACTGCTTTACCGCCTCCTGTTTTTACTATACGCAGAAAGCCGAAACCTCCTTCCAATGGATAACGGTCATTACAGAAAGATTAGTCTATCGTCGGTAAAAGAGGCCGTCAGCAATGATATCGTAACTAACGGAATCGCCGGAATGAGCAGAAACATGTATAGCTATTGGGCAAGACTTGACGGCATATTCGGGATAGTCTCAAAAGGCGACCCCGGCATGAACGTACCGGTATATAACGGAGGGTTATTCGAGGCGTCGAAATCCGGCATCCTCAAAGACCATAAAATCGCCGACCCCTTCATAGCCAGGGCATTAGAGCTGCTTACAGTTGATAATGATGGGCATTTGACCAGCCGGTTTATCGATTATTCGTCCCTTGGCGTTCGTCATCTTGGCGACATCTATGAGGGACTGTTAGAGTTTCGGCTGCAAATTGCAGACGAGGACATCGCCGAGGTCAGGGAAAATGGCAAGTCTCTCTGGAGAAAGGCCGCAGATGTAAACCCAGCGGCGAAGACATTTAAAAATAAGCCTAAGGGAGAGGCGTATATCGAAAACTCAAAGCACGAGAGAAAGTCCACAGGTTCATATTACACGCCGCATTACGTAGTGCAGTTCATAGTTGAACACACCGCCGCCCCTGTCCTCGATAAAAAACTGAACGAGGTGGAGGCTATGCTTTCAGAGCTTAGGCAGACCAAATCGGCACTCAAAAAACAGAGGGCAACTGCCTCGATACAAGGGTACAGGGATAAAATAACGCACCTTGAAGAGGCAATATTTACAAGGCTTTTCGATATTAAAGTCCTTGACCCATCAATGGGAAGCGGACACTTTTTAGTTCATGCCGTGGATTTCATCTCCGATAAGATAGCGGCGTTTCTCGCAGGTTACCCCGACAATCCGGTTATTGACAGGATCCTTGCCCAGCGAAAAGATATTATGGCAGAGACTGCTAAACAGGGGGTGAGGATTGACGAGGGCCGCCTTACAGAGGTAACCCTGATAAAGCGTCTGGTGATGAAAAGATGTATATATGGCGTTGATAGTAATGATATGGCGGTGGAACTTGCCAAACTTTCTCTCTGGCTTGATTGCTTTACAGTAGGCGCCCCGCTGTCGTTTATCGATCACCATCTGAAGTGCGGCAACAGCCTTATTGGCGTGCAGGATATTTCAGGCGTTGTACTGCCAAATACAAACGAATTCTCAAAATTTCAGCGCGCCCTCTCCTTTATTATACAGGTCTCGGAATTAACTGATTCCACCATCGACGAGGCAAAAAGAAGCTATGCCCTTTTCAAAGATTCAGCCGAGGAGCTTGCCCCGATTCGCAGGAGATTTGACGTAAACGTGGCTAAACATTTCATGGATATTTGTGAAATAGTAAGCCGTATGGAGCATCTGGCCTATACGCTGGAGTTTGAGAAAGAGCCGTTTCCGGAGGTAGTCGAGGCATGTAATAAGGCCCTGCAAATAGCAAGAGAACATCGCTTCTTTCACTGGAGGCTGGAGTTTCCCGAAGTCTTCTATACCGTCAGCGGTGAGAGGGACACGCCAGGATTTGACTGCGTCATTGGCAACCCGCCCTATATCAATATTATGCTTATAGCCGACGAGCAGATAAAATATTTAAAGAAGACTTACAAGACCGCAAGGAGACGATTTGACCTGTACGTACTGTTTTGCGAGCTGGCCGTAACACTACTCAAACGAGACGGCTATCATTCCTTTATCGTTCCCGATAAAATCCTCAGCGAAACATACGCCGCGTCTTTAAGAGAGATGCTTATTAAGGAATATAAGATAACAAATTTATTGAATTTAAAGAACATTAAGGTGTTTTACGAGGCCGCCGTAAAACCTGTTATTTATGTCATCGAGAATAAACCGGCAGAGGTTGGCAACGAGATAGCTGTCGAAACACCCCTGAATGACGCCTTAAAGGATATGGAAAAGGCAGTGGTCTGCCAGCATGATTTCCTGAAAATGCCGGAGTTCAGAATAAGATTCGAGTGGTCGCAGGGGATTGAAACAATAATAGATAAGATCGATAGGGTATCGTTTCCCGCGTCGAGGGTTCTTTATATTAGCTGGGGGGCACAGCCCGGCGTTAAAAATAACTTTATATATCATGGGACTGACTATGAATGTTCCAATCCCACCGGAGTTTGCGATGCCCGCCAGTGTCAACTGAACAGGGGAAACTGTAAGGCATTAATAAAGGGGAGCGCTATCGGGCGGTATAGTGTCGAATACGAAAATGGTCATATTCTTTATGATATGAAAAAATTGCACAGGCCAGCCTTCCCTGAGCTGTTTGAAAACGAAAAAATAGTTGTATGTGAAGTAACAGGTGAAAAAGGGTTAATTGCCGCGTATGATAATCTGAAATATTATACAGACCACTCATTGATAAATTGTATATTAAAATTTCATTTACGGGACATCTCCGCGGAGTTGCAGACTGGGCGCGGGATACAATTTGTAGATTATGAACGGGATGAGAATGAACCCAATGGTAACAAAATATATGACAGGGATACGATTATTTACAAAGACGACCTTATGGCCAGCGAAAAATATAGCCTGAAGTTTATTCTATCGCTGATTAACTCCAGTGTAATAGGGTATTTTTATAAAAAATATGTTAGTGGGCAGCTTAACGTCTTCCCCGAACATATCAGGAAATTGCCGGTATTTGCCGTAGATTTCTCAACACCGGTTAATGAGAGAGAGAAAACCCTATCTGAGATTTCCAAACTCTATTCAGATAATAAATATGAAGAGATTCTAAGCATGGCAGTCAAAGAGCTTTCCATCTCGCGGGGCGATACAGTACACGACACACTTGCCTTTCTCGCAGGGGAGATGCACAGGTTAAATACTGCCAAAAATAAGGAAGAGGCAGGGTTTCTTAAATGGCTTGAGCGTGGAATCGGCGCCGAAATAAAGGATTTAACAGGTAAAACTCAACTCAGGCACTATCACAAGTATAAATTCGGCGAAATCCTCACAGTCCTCATAAAAAATAAGAATAAACTCTCAATCAACCTTTCTCAAAGGGAGAAACAGGAATTGCTGGAAACAGAATTTACCAATAGCAAATCGATTCTCGCGCCGCTGAATACAAAAATCGACAACACGGACATTCTGATAGACAATATTGTATATAAACTATATGGCATGACGGAGGAGGAAGTAAAAATAATAGAAGGTTGCCGATAACACGATGCTTACCATACTTGACCTGTCCTGTGGCGGCAGCTTAAAATAATCAGGATATTACTCAGGAGGTGTATATTGCCGTTAAATATAGTTGAGAAGATAATTCAGTCACATCTTGTGTATGGGCAGCCCAAGGCGGGAGTTCCAGTAGGACTAAAAGTAGATGAGGTATATACGCAGGACGCAACGGGGACAATGGCGTGGCTTCAGTTTGAGGCAATAGGGATAGACACGGTGAACGTCCCCGTGGCCGTGTCCTATGTTGACCATAACATGATTCAGTCAGGCTATATGAATCCCGACGACCATGCCTTTTTACAAAGCGCGGCAAGGCGTTTTGGGGCGTATTTTTCAAGGCCGGGAAACGGTATCTGCCATCAGGTAAATCTGGAGCGCTTTGCCGCACCGGGCAAAATTGCCCTGGGGACGGACAGCCACACGCCGACAAACGGCGGCACCGGTATGTTAGCTATAGGCGTTGGCGGGCTTGACGCCGCTGTGGTAATGGGCGGGGCGCCTTTTGAGCTTAATATGCCGGCGGTTACACTGATTAGATTATCAGGGCAGCTTCGGCGTCCTTATGTTACCGCGATGGATGTTATTTTAGAGATACTGAAGCGCCTTACAGTAAAAGGCGGCGTTGGGCGAATATTTGAATATGGCGGCGAGGGTGCGGCTTCACTTGACGTAACAGAACGGGCGACTATAACCAATATGGGGGCAGAGCTTGGCGCCACTACATCGATATTCCCAAGCGACAAAAGGACACTCGAATTCCTGAAGGCACAGGGCAGGGAGAGCGACTGGATAGAGTTGAAGGCCGACGACGGCGCCCAATACGCCCAAGTCATTGACATTGACCTCAGTACCGTAGAGCCGATGGCTGCAAGGCCGCATAGCCCCGATAATGTCGTTACAGTGCGGGAACTTGCGGGAATGAAGGTTGACCAGGTCTGCATTGGTGGCTGTACGAACTCCTCGTATCAGTCAATGCGCGCCGTGGCGTCGATACTCAAGGGTAAGACTGTGGCGGAGGGCGTTAATCTGCTTATAAATCCCGGGTCGCGTCAGGTCTATGAAATGATAGCCAGAGACGGCAGCCTGATAGCGATGCTTGCCGCGGGGGCGCGGTTACTTGAGACGTCATGCGGCCCGTGTATCGGAATGGGGGGCGCACCGGGAAGCGGACAGGTCTCTGTGAGGACATTTAACAGGAATTTCGAGGGACGTTCGGGGACGAAAGACGCCAAAGTCTTCCTTGCAAGCCCGATAACATGTGCCGTTGCAGCGCTGACAGGCGAGTTTTCGGACGTTTTCAAGAGTGCGCTCAATATTCCTGCGGTTGAAGGGCCGGAAGAATATCCCGTTTGCAACAATATGATAATCCCGCCCGAGGCAGGCAATGTCCGGACTACTCAGATTGTTAAAGGGCCGAACATCAAAGACGTGCCAGTAAAAGCTCCCCTTTCCGATGAGATAAACGCCGAGGTGCTGATAGTCCTCGGCAACAACATCACCACAGACGATATAATGCCGGCCGGGTCGAAGGTATTGCCGTTTCGATCTAATATACCGGCGATTTCGGAGTTCGTGTTCTCCAACATCGACGCGGGATTTGTAAAACGGGCGCAGGATGCCGCAGGTGGGATTATTATAGGAGGAGAGAACTACGGACAAGGCTCCTCCAGAGAACACGCCGCGCTTGCCCCTATGTACCTGGGGGTGCAGGCAGTTATAGCGAGGTCGTTTGCCCGTATTCACAGGTCTAATCTGATAAATTTCGGCATATTGCCCCTTGTCTTTGAAGACGGCAGCGTTGCTGCAAAATTAAAAGTCGGAGACAGGTTAGTTATTAAAGGGATAAGGGAAGCGGTAAAGATTGGACAATCTTGCACTGTTGAAAACGCGACAAAGGGCTTTACGTTTACCTGTGTCTCTGATTTAAATGACCGCGAGCGGGATTTGATATTAGTTGGAGGACTGCTCCCTTTTACGAAGGCAAAGACATCATAATAAGGATTAAAGACGAAGGGGGATAATCCCCCTTCACCCCTGTGCCGCCCTTCGGCGGCTTCTGTGCTCCGGTTTTAGGCTATTATGACCTATTATTACACTGTTTATACCACGTTGTGGTACCTGCCGCCGACATCTTTAAAGGTTATTGTGACGGTGGTACCGTTGCTGGAGTTTATCTCTATGCGGCCTTTTAGTTTGCTTTGAACGAGGTCTTTTACGATTTGCAGGCCACAGTATATGCCCGTACCTGTGGTGCCTTCGGGAAATCCCCTTCCGTTGTCGCTTGCAATTAGTACAAATTCTTCATCGTTTTTGTTAAATGTAACTGTGATATTACCCTTGATATCTTTTGCAAAGGCATGTCTTAATGAGTTGGAGATTAATTCGTTTAGAATAAGGCCGCATGTAATCATCAGGTTGATGCCAAGCGAGTCCAGGTTTGAGACTATAGTCAGAACAGGGATCTGTTCGGCTGTATAGGCCGATACAAGGTCGCTGAAAAGAACATTTATGAAATCTTCGATATTAATGGTTAATAAGTCACCGCTCTGGCAGAGCTGGTCATGACTGACGGATATTACCTTTACTCTGGAGTAGCTGCTTCTGAATATGTCCGCAAACTCAGGATCGGTTATATTTGACATGCCGAGGTTCATTAAGCTTGAGATTATTTGCAGGTTGTTTCTTACCCGATGGTGAAGCTCTTTCAGGAGAATTTCCTTTTCTTTAAGCAATAAGGTGAGTTGTTGATTTGTGTCGTAAAGCTCTTGAGTCCTTTTTTTGACCATCTCCTCAAGTTTATCGTTATATGAGGCAAGGAGCTGGTTGAGATTGGTCAGTTCGGTTTGAGTCTGCTCCAGACTAATATTTTTCTCATCCAATGATTTTTGCAAACGATAAATCCTGAGATGGCTCTCGACACGCGAGAGAACCTCTTCTTTTTGAAACGGCTTGGTAATGTAATCCACCCCGCCATGTGTAAAGGCCTTAACCTTATCTGATACCTCGGTAAGTGCGCTGATAAAGATAACCGGAATGCCGGCGGTAACAGGGTCGGCTTTCAACCTTTGACACGTTTCAAATCCATCCATCTCAGTCATGTTTATGTCAAGGAGAATGATATCGGGAGGGCTATTTAGAGTAATACCCAGTGCCTCCTGCCCCGAGTAGGCCTTCAGCACATCATAGCCGTTGCGCGTCAGAATAGTATCCAACAGCTTGATGTTCAGAGATTGGTCATCTACCACCAGCACACAACCCTTAGAGGCCATCAGCTGCTCCCTCCGCTACCACGGGTTAACGCCGCTTCTGCAACATGCTTCACGCCGATATGCTTATTGAATATGTATATTATGTCTGCCATTCTTAGATTCAGGGCATCATGCCCTATATTGACAGGTTCCCGCGCTGGCGGGAACCCGTGTCTTCTACCTCTTAACCCAAGAGATCCTACCGGTAATGGTGGTGACGGCCATAGTAGTATGGGCGGCCAAAAGACACCCAATAGGCCGGAGCAGGTGGCGGCCAGTAAAACGCATCCCAATATGGCGGCGGCGGTGGTGGTGGAGCATAAAATACCGGTGGTGGTGGAACGTAAGCTACTGGCGATATCACAACCACTGGTCCACCCCAATAAGCCGGCGCAGGTGGCGGTACCATAACAGGAGCTGGCCCAGGTGGAGGAATGGGCGGTGGAAACGCCTCCGCAACTATCGGTATTATCAACAGACACAAAACAGCTAACAACAACGTCTTTGTTCTCATAAACACCTCCTTGTCCTAATATCCATATCTCCTGCACTAGACTAAAACTAATCCTTGTTTATTGTCAAGAGAAATTACAGAGTGAAATTTTACATGTGTCAAGCCAGAGGGAGGTCTGAAGGATTTAGCCGTACCGGCCCCTCGGATATTTACATTATACGGCGATTAATATTATACTCGCCGTAAAAGAGGAGGTAATATGGTGAGAAAATCCTCAGTTGTGCTTACGTTAATGCTTGTGTCTGTCTCGATATTATTATCGGCGGCAGCGGCGGCGGCAGATAGCGCGCCATCGAAAGAGAGCTGGATAGGGCAGATGTCGGCAGTATTGCCGGGGGTTATGTGCGCGCCCAATCAATATTTCAGAAAATGCTTCAATATTGACCAGAACAGCTGTAATGATGAGGCCGTGCGAGCCGTAAAATCATGCGCGGCGAGGTATGCCCCTGAAATGCCGGCGGTCTTTCTGCCAAAAGACGGCGAAAACTGGGGGCGTATAATCAGCGAGTGCGTTTACGAAGCGCTGGAATCAAACCTTCAGACGAATAATAAAATCACATCCGGCGACTGTAAAGACCTGTCTAAGAGGCAATAATTCATGTGGCTTACGGCGAACAAACCAACTGAACACGGTATTTTGGCCGGGTTGATATTGACCATACTGTTAGCGTTATCTCCGCAGCTGGTATCGGCAACCCCCGAATACGCGGCGAAAACCGGCCTTCAATGCGCGTCATGCCATGTAAACCCGGCAGGCGGCGGCAGGCTTACCCCTGAAGGCGAAAAATTCCTGCAAGCAAATGGCATGTTCAGACATCCCGCAAACCCGCAACGCGTAATCCGGCTGATTGTTGGATACCTGCACCTGATAACCGCCATAGCATGGTTTGGGACGATCATATATGTGCACCTCCTGCTGAAACCCGCATATGCCGCTAAAGGGCTTCCACACGGGGAATTAGCCCTCGGATGGAGCTCTATGGGAGTACTTGCCATAACCGGCACATTGCTTACAGCAGCAAGAATTTCCTCTTTCAGGGCATTTTACCAGAGCAGGTTTGGAGTTTTACTGGCTATTAAAATATTTCTTTTTATTGTTATGGTGTCAACTGCCGCCATTGTTACTTTTGTTATTGGCCCAAGGCTGAAGAAGAGAAAATTCTCTAAACCCCAGGCTCTGAAGCCGGAAATGAGTATTGAGGAGGTCTCCCTCTTCGATGGTTCTGAAACCAGCCCTGCCGCGTGTATCGTCTATAAGGAAAAAATTTATGACGTTACACAAAGTAAACTCTGGAAAGGCGGCCGGCACATGAATAAACATCTTGCCGGTAGTGACCTGACAGCCGCCTTAAAGCTCGCCCCTCACGGCGAAGATAAAGTCATTGCCATGCCGCTCGTCGGAAAGTTGGTTAATAAAACAGATATTCCGGTTGTCAGGCCGCTCCATGAGAGGGTTTTCTATATATTCGCGTACATGAATCTCGCGATGGTGTTTTTAATCACAGCCCTGATTGCACTATGGCGCTGGTGGTAATTACACCAAAACCGGCCTTAAACCGCTGAGTCCCTGGCTACTTCCGCTGCCAGTTCTTCACGGCAGACTTTTTCCAGAGCGGGAAGATCGTTTTTAGCCAGCTTCCACATGAGGGGCGAAGAGATATTCTCGTAGTTGTGACGAAGGATATTCCCGATATCTGCCACCTTCCGCCAAGGAATTTCTGGATGGCGGCCTTTCATCAGAATACGCAAACCGATGCGGCCTCGATTTGCCGCCTAAGCGTCTTGTGCAGGCTGTCGCGCGTCATAATGTCAGTCTTGCAGCCAAGTATATGAGCGGCGCGTTCCTTAACCTCCATAAGTTCAAAGAGACCAAACTTTCCTTTTTCATAGTCAAAAAAAAGATCAACATCGGAATCGTCTTTCGCTTCGCCGCGCGCGGTTGAACCAAACATAAAAAGATGCTCAACGCCAAGCCCCTTCAGGTCGGCCTCGTGTTGTTTTAACCGGCCAATAGCTTCATTCCGTTCCATGCTATATTATACCACAAGCATTAGAGATTTGGTCATCGTCTTGTCTGATGTTTGTCTTTTACGCTTCACGTGTGATAGAATATATCATATGGGGTTTAAATTATATGCGGTTTAAATTTAAAAATATCCTTAAGCAGATGTCTTTTAATACGTTTATCCCTTTTTTTTACCCGATTATGATGCTGCCGCTTAAGGGCTGGAGGAGAAAGGCCATCGCTATGCTTGATTTCCGGGCGGGCGACAGGGTTATAATCCCCGGTGTTGGCAGCGGTTACGATTTACCACATATTCCACACGGCGTTTCGGTTGACGGCGTTGACATCAGCGCGGTAATGCTTGCTATTGCGAAAAACAAAATCCGGCATAATCCTCAATCTATCACGCTGCACATAATGGACGCGGAAAACCTGGATTTCCCGCCCAATACCTTCGATAAGGCAATACTCGATCTATTCATTACGTGCGTACATGACCCTGAAAAGGCGTTCTCCGAAATCGTGAGAGTCCTTAAGCCAAACGGCGAAATCCTCATATACGACCATCTCATCAGGGTTCCCAAGTGGACGGCTCCATTTATATCAGGGTTGGACTTCGTGATGAAATACAATTTCTGCACCGTAATCAGGGTATTTGACGACGTTATAAAGGATCAGCCGGTTACAGTCGTCAAAGAAATACGGGGAGACCCATTTGGTTTTATAAAGGGCTTTCTGCTTCGTAAAACAGCCTGATATATACTCATACCAAGTTGCGTTCATAGAAGTGAGAAGACACCTATAACAATAGAATCATCCTGAGCCTGTCGAAGGATGCTCCTCTATTGCGCATTTCCCCATAAATCGGAGATCCTTCGACAAGCTCAGGATGATTCTATATAACAGGATTATTTTTACTCATATGTTTGCAACTTGGTATCAATGGCCGCGGCATTAATTTCACACAGAATTGTTTGTATTTCTTTTTTGTTGACATTTTATTATTTCATGATTTAATGCTATAATTAACTATCATGGAAGGCAAGAGCGGCAATATGGGCGGCAATATGGGCGGCAATATGGGCGGCAATAACGTCGGCGGCGATAACGCAGGCAATATCGTTAGTAACCGTTCCCAGAAGAGGCAGCGCTCTGTATATGCCGACAGGCTGAATATCCTGATAGCGGCTGTCATAGGGATAGCGGTCATTCTTGCTGTTATCGTATCGGTTATCATGGTCAAATATTATGGTCAGGCTCAGGGACAGATTCAGGGAGCAAGCGCCTCTATGTCATCGCAGGGCGCCATTGCCTTTGCGGTTGTATTCCTTAGTTACTTAGTTGTCTCGATATTTCTGGTCATATTTTTTGTGTACCGGATACTAAGCCCGTTTAGGCGGCTGCTCAGGGATATGGACGCAATCATCGGGGGGGACATAAAAAGACGCCTTTTATTGCGCGATGAGGATGTCTTTCTAATCAAGGAGTTTGTCCTGGGCGTAAATACTATCGTTGCCAAACTGGAGCAAATGCATCTTGTTAAAGATGAATTTGTCGTCCACCTAGACGCCGAGGGGCAGCAGCTGCTTTCCCTTCTCGAACAGGACAAAGGAATGAGCAGCAAGGCCAGAGAGGCAGTCATATCATATCACAACAAGTTTATCACCATCGTCAAAGATAAGATCTGACGCGGCCTCATAAACCCGATTTGCCTGCACATGTGCCCCCGTGGGACTGACTAATACCGCGAGATAATGTTAATGCAAATAAATTACGAGCTGAAATTAAAATGGGGATTTATTCTCATCGCCGAAGTGGACAGTGGGCGGCTGTCTTTGCGTTTATCCCCCAGCGGCGGCGATAAACTCCCCGACTGTGTTTTTCATTGGGGGGTATGTGCCGGTAAATCCACGAAATGGCAGTTGCCCCCTGATACCCTTCGTCCGCCCTGCACTAAACCAGCGGGAGCAGCGTCAGTTCAAACGCCTTTCACACCCATCAGCCAGTCAGTATCTGTCCTTGAGTTTGCCGTCAGCGACGCCCTGCCGTTTGCATCTATTGAGTTTGTCCTTTTTTTCCCCGGCGAAAACAGATGGGACAACAATAACGGAAAAAACTACCGGATTGAACTGCAAAACTCAGGAGTAATTCCGTCGTCCCCCGAATTGCCGTCAGAATTGACCCCTGAATTGCCGACAGAATTACCTTCTGTTGCCGGCAGTATTGCCGAATTGAACCACACATTTGACAATGGGCGGCGGTTATATGCCGCAGTTACAAATACTGACGGCGGTTATGCCCTTGACCTGTTCACCAGTTTAACCCCTGCTCCGGTGACGCTTCACTGGGGGACAGCCACGGCAAGGGGCGGCGGGTGGCTCGCGCCGCCGGTTGAAATATCACCCCCTGAGGGTTCTCTTCTCTGCGGCACTGCCGTAGACTCTCCGCTTAGTTTTGTATCAGGCGTTGGACACTTTCATCTGGAAGTTCCCGCTGAGTGTGCACCTCCTTTTTTCACATTTGTCTTACATCTGCCTTCAACCTGCCGATGGCTCAATTGCGGCGGGCAGAATTTCTACATTCCCATAGCGCCCCAGCCCGGCAATCTTATCGATGAAAATCTAAGCGAATACGCCGACGAAATTATAAACGCCGAAATGAACGGCAACTCATGGACGCTTATGCACAGGTTTAATCTGTGTTACAGGCTTTGTGAGCGGCTTGGGGGGAATGCGGAGGGCCTTGCGCTTCTTTTTGTCTGGCTGCGCTACTCCGCGATGAGGCAGCTTGACTGGCAGCGTAATTACAACACGCAGCCGCGTGAGTTGAGCCATGCCGAGGACCGCCTGACACTCAAACTTACGGAGATTTATATTAACAACCCTCAGGCACGCCCGCTTATCCCGCTCATGATGATGACGATGGGGCCGGGCGGCGATGGGCAGCGCATCAGAGACGAAATCCTACAGATAATGCACCGCCACAGGATTAAGGAGGTCACCGGCCATTTCCTTGAAGAGTGGCATCAAAAGCTCCATAACAATGCCACTGCCGACGATGTAGTAATCTGCGAGGCCTATCTGGCCTTCCTGCGAGCTAACGGCGACCGCGGCAGGTTCTATGAGGTATTAAACAGCGGCGGCGTTACAG
Source organism: Nitrospirota bacterium (assembly GCA_015233015.1). Taxonomy (GTDB): domain Bacteria; phylum Nitrospirota; class Thermodesulfovibrionia; order Thermodesulfovibrionales; family Magnetobacteriaceae; genus Magnetominusculus. Next base: position 60,016 of record JADFYO010000015.1, read on the forward strand.
AGGAGCGTTTAAGGGGCTTTGAACGGCCAATAAAAACGCACCCGGACTTCGTCCCTCATCTTAAAGATGCCCTGATACACGATTTCGAGGCCTATTTAAAGACCTTAAAGTCAGTCCACTCATCGACCGACCTTGACCGCGCCCTAAGAACCTCATCCAACCTGTTTGACAACGATATTAAAAACGCCCTAAATTTCATAGGACAAAACAAGGAATTATATGATTCAGACAAAATTAAAGACCTCTTTGCCACGGCAACATGGGTTCGCAGCAGGCTAAGGCAGCTCTTAAGCACTGAAAGAGACACGCAAAGGGCGAGGGAGATGCTTATGCTTGACCTGTCCCTTGTCGAGTTCATTCGCCTTATAGCAGAGCGCTCTGAGAATCAGGACAAGTCAGCGCTCATCGAATATGTCTGTTTAGCCGCCGAAAACATAATAGGCTCAGGCAGCCGCGTTGACGAGGAACTTCTCATTTGTATTGGACATCTGAGAAATCTCCCGCCGCCGGGCGCTCCTGACTGGGTGTTGCACGTCATCAGTGTTACAGAGCGGCTCGAGCGAATACTTGGCGGTGCCGTTGAGTGGTATTATAAGACATTTCAGGGAAAGGCCGAATTCCTCGGAAGGGCATTCCACGCCGCATCATGGACGGTTAACCTGTTCACTGAGGAACTGCTTCGCGGTCAGCCGCCCTTTGTCCTTTCGATCTTATTAAGACGCCTCAATCAGGTACTCAGAAAAGAGTATAACCTCGGAGTCTGGCAGGTGATAAGCCCCTTTCAGGCAAGCGGAAAGGTTATCGCCGTCGATACGCTTCATCAGATTCAGGACAAGACCTTCGACGAAGCGGCCGTTGTCATTGCGGGAAAGGTGGCGGGTGACGAGGAAGTTCCCCGTGGAGTTACAGCCGTAATATCTCCCGATATGACAGATATAGTGTCGCATGTGGCAGTAAGGGCAAGAAATGCCCGCGTACTGTTTGCGGCATGTTACGATGCCGCCATCTTAGAGGCACTTAAAGCCTTGTCGGGGCGTTACGTCTCACTCACAATAACCCCATCAGGCGGAGTTGCCTTCGATGAGACGACACAACCCGCAATATCGGATATAATAAATTCTCAGGACGCAAGATATGTCTTAACCGCGCCTCGCTTTGAGTTTACCACGTTTGCAATGTCTATAATTAATCTTAACCGTGCCGTTGCTGGGGGCAAGTCAACGAACCTTGCCGCCCTCAGAGGTAACGTCCCAGGCTGGATAAACCTGCCGCCATCAGTCGTAATCCCATTCGGGGCAATGGAGAAGGTCATCAGCCTCAACCCTGAAATAGGGTCCCAATACACCGGTCTTTTAGGAGACGCAACGCGTCAGACGCTGCCCAAGCTGCGTACATTAATAGAGAAGCTGATAATCCCCGATGAGTTTATGTTGGGTTTAGCCGTGGTCATGTCAGAAGCCGGGGTTTCGTATCCCGCGCCAGAGGGGCAGCGTGCCGCGGAGTGTATAAAGAAGGTATGGGCCTCACTCTGGAATGAACGTGCATTTTTGAGCCGCTTGAATAACTTCGCCGGCAATCCCCACGAGGGCATCTCGATGGCGGTGCTTATTCAGGAGATAATCAAGGCTGACTATGCCTTTGTAGTTCACACGGTAAATCCTGTAACCGGCGCAAAGGACGAGATATTCGCCGAGGTAGTGCTGGGGCTTGGAGAGACCCTTGTGGGAAACCACCCCGGGCGCGCGCTGAGTTTCACGTGTAAAAAAGACGGCGGCACCCCAAACGTCGCGGCGTATCCGGGTAAGAGTTATGGACTTTATGCCGACGGCCTTATATTTCGTTCTGACTCCAATGTTGAAGACCTGTCGGGGTATGCCGGGGCGGGGCTATACGATTCGATTACTATGAGAGAGCCTGAGAGCAAACTGCTCGATTATTCGTCAAATCCCATCCTCAGAGAAGAGGCATTCAGAAACAGTTTGCTGTCAAAAATAAAAGAAATTGGCGTAACGGTAGAGAAGGCCTTCGGCAGTCCGCAGGATATCGAGGGTGCATATGCCAATGGCCAGTTCTATGTGCTGCAAAGCCGCCCGCAGGTTGGAATATAGTTCCGCAAGCTAATCAGTTATAGAGACATCTTCTTTAGGTTTCTTTTGCACTGTACAATGTAGTACCTCTGCAGAAAAACCTGAACCTGTGAATAGAATTGCTTTCCCGTTGATAGCCTCTTGAATAGCCTCGTTAATTTCCATAATATTTCAGACTCCTTTTCTTCAGAGCAGGTTTCTGGTGTTAATACACAGCTATAATTAGAAACCTATAGGTTATTAAACTCCTCCGTCGATATATTCGCTTGTTTTATCAGTTTTTTCAAAATGCCAGGGCCAAGTTCGGGATGTAGAGGTATGGACAATGTGTATTCATAACCTTCTTTTGTCATCATTACATGAGAGCCTTTCTGTCTTGCCACAATCCAACCGGCCCTTTTAAATTTACTGATTGTCTCGATGCCGGAACAAAGTCTTAATCGGTGCACTCAAACATTAACCTCGATAAGCTCTCCCTTGGAGTACTCACTTTTTGAGTTCATCACCTCAAGCCATCCCTCTATTGCTTCATGTATGTTTTGGATCGCTTCTTCCCTTGTCTTGCCTTGGGAGAGGCAGCCAGGCAGCGCCATCACTTCAACTACAAAATAGCCTGCCTCGTCTTGCTCTATATGTAACTGCAATTTCATGTAAATCCTTCTTGCGGATTCTGTTGTATTTACTCTTTAAAATCATAATGTATCATGATTACAGAGTTTTTGTCAAAGAAACATGAGGATCGGGGCAACCGCACTATACTCTTTATCATAAAAGCAATTAGACGGAGTACAGAAGCCGCCAATGGGCGGCACAGGGGTGAAGGGGGATTATCCCCCTTCGTCTTTAATCCTTAGGGGTTTGTCCGTTTGGATCATCCTTTATCCCGCATTCATAAACTGAGTATTCATAAACTGCACAACTTCCTTCCTACTTCCCAAAAACACGGGAGTCCGTGAGTGTATCTCCTGGGGTTTGGCCTGAAGAATGTCGCCTTTGCCTTCGGTTGACATACCACCGGCCTGTTCCACTATCATTGCCATAGGGAGCACCTCATAGAGCATCCTCAGTTTCCCTTTTTTACTCTTTGCGTCAGCGGGATAGGCAAATATGCCTCCTTTCAGAAGTGTCCTGTGGACATCGGCAACCATAGTGCCGCTAAACCGCGCAGTGTAGCCCTCGTCTTTGAGGTCATCGAAATAATCCCGTATCTTCTTATCCCATCCCTTAGAGTTGGATTCGTTTACCGAGTATATCTTCCCGCTCTCAGGTATCCTCATATCCTTGTGAGACAATAAAAATAGTCCGACCGAAGGGTCAAGCGTGAATGCGTTTAAGCCCGTCCCCGTAGTGTATGCAAACACCGACGACGAGCCGTAGATAACATAACCGGCTGCTATCTGCTTATCTCCTCCCTGGAGGAAGTCTTCGTGGGTGCCGGTATTTTTTCTGTATATGGAGAATATTGTCCCGATGCTGACGTTTACTTCGATATTGCTTGAGCCGTCGAGGGGGTCAAAGGCTATGACGTATTTGCCTTCACTTCCTTTATCGGGATAGATAACGTCGTCGAGTTCCTCGGAGGCTATGGCGAAGAATTGCCCGCTGTCGGACAGCACCCTTATGAGGACATTGTTGGCGAATTCGTCCAGTTTTTGTACTTCCTCGCCCTGTACGTTTATCTTCTGTGCCTTTCCGAATATCTCCGCAAGCCCGGCCATTCTCACGTGTGAGGCGATAATTTTTGTAGCGGTCTCAATGGCCATCAACGCTATGGACAATGAGCCCGTGGCGCTGGGATATTTCCTCTCTTCCTCTAAAATATACCTGTTCAGATCCATTCCTATATTCGGCATTATAGTTACCTCCTCGTGATGGTAGTCACGATATTTTAACATAATAATATGACCGGCTCATGTACTTTTTTTCAGACAACATGATAGTATCATAGTATGCTGTATGGCGAGAAAAACATCTCCGAAGCGGTCATTGAGCTATGGGAAAATCCCCACGCTGACAGGGACTATGAGATAAAAATAGACCTGCCGGAGTTCACATGCATGTGCCCGCGCTCTGGCTACCCTGACTTTGCCGTTATCAGAGTGACCTATGTACCGGACAAAATAATCGTCGAGTTAAAATCATTAAAACTCTATTTAAACTCATTCAGAAACAGATACATCTCCCACGAAGACGCGGCAAACGTTATTTATAACGAGCTTCATGGAAAACTGTCGCCGCGCTATTTAGAGGTAATCGGGGATTTTAATCCAAGGGGAAACGTAAAGACGGTAATAAGGGTGGCGTCTGACATTAAGCTGTGAGTGAGCAGTATGGGGGGTAGATATGTTGGAGTTTGACCGTATTACCTTTGACCCAATGATTATGGGCGGCAGGGCGTGTATTCGTGGAATGCGCATTCCTGTTTCAGTTATAGTTGGGCAGATAGCTTACGGCGCGGCATATGATGAGGTGCTTGCCGACTATCCTGATCTTGAACCTGACGACATCAGTCAGGCACTACAGTATGCGGCATGGCTCTCACAAAAACATGAGACTCAATGAGGTAATGAAGCCAGATAGAACTAATTATGCTTATAGAAGGAAATCATGAGTACAAGTGATAAACTTGCCATTATCGGTATAATGGTAGCTATTGTTGGTATTTTAGCAGCAATTATAACGGTCTATTTACCGCATCGTTCCAATAAAAAGAAAGAAAAAGGAATTAATAAGTCTAAAGTTGAAAACGCTGAAAATATTCAAAAATTTAATCCATCAGATGCTTTAGAGATATATAAAGATGTTCTAAATTCTGTATCACCCCAAAATGACCCGCCATTATACGCACAAATAAAAGATAACGAAGGAATATGTTATTGGAAGTTATCTTTAGTAAATAACAAAGAAGATAATCTAAGAAACTCGTTAATATCCTACGAGGCATCACTGAAAATAAGAACCAGAGAAAAATATCCAAAAGAATATGCCCTCACTCAAAACAATCTCGGTGTTGCTTACAGAGATCTATCACAAGTACGTGATAAAGAGGATAATTTAAACCTTGCTATTACGGCCTTCGTGGAGGCCCTTAAAATTAGAACCGTCGACAAATTTCCTGCCGATTACGCACAGACTAAAAATGATCTCGGAGTTGCTTACAGAAGTCTATCAAAAGTACGAGATAAAGAGGATAATTTAAACCTTGCCATTATGGCTTACGAGGAGGCCCTTAAAATTAGAACCGTCGACAAATTTCCTGCCGATTACGCACAGACTAAAAATGAACTCGGAGTTGCTTATAGAAATCTATCAAAAGTACGAGATAAAGAGGATAATTTAAATCTTGCCATTATGGCTTACAAGGAGGCTCTTAAAATTAGAACCGTCGAAAAATTTCCTGTCGATTACGCGCAGACTAAACATAATCTTGGTGCTGCTTATCGAAATCTATCAAAAGTACGCGATAAAGAGGATAATTTAAACCTTGCCATTATGGCTTACGAGGAGGCCCTTAAAATTAGAACTATCAAAGAGTTTCCTGTCCGTTACGCAACCTCTCAAAATAATCTTGGAGTTACTTACAGAAATCTATCAAATGTCCGAGATAAAGAGGGTAATTTAAAACTTGCTATTACTTCCTATGAGGAGGCTCTTAAAATTAGAACCATCAAAGAATTTCCTATCTATTACGCACAGACTCAAAATAATCTTGGAACTGCTTACAGAAATCTATCAAAAGTCCGAGATAAAGAGGGTAATTTAAAACTTGCTATTACTGCCTATGAGGAGGCCTTGAAGATTTATAGGCAACCTGATTATCCCGACCTTTATGAACGTGTAACGATAAACCTGAATAACGCCAAGAAAATGCTCAAGTGACTGTGGCGGCTTTGATTATTTAACCAACCCTAACAGCTTAGACAGCAAGTCTATCGCCTTAGGATTAGTAAGCAAATATAAAAACGCGAGGATTATGAAGTATAGCCGTATCTTCGCATCTAATCGGGCTTCAATCAATAGCATATCCGATTTCAACTCTGATTTCAACGCTGCAATATCCGCCTTAGTAGCGGCCTCTTTCTTGGCTTGCTCCGTAGCCTCGTCGATTGCCTCAATAAGTGCCTTTGTTTCATTGTCTCCGAGTTTGTCTCTGAGCAGCGTGCATAATTCTATCGTCCTTGTCATACAATATTGTACCGCGTAAATTTCATATTTGTCAATACGCGGGACCATCCTAAATCCACCATCAAATTGAGCCGCGGTCTCAGTTTCAGGTTTGTGGGGGATTTTTGTGAGGGGGTTCAGAGTTTATTTCCCTTTGCGAGGGGATTATATTAGCCCTAACGCCCTAAAAAACCT
>JADFYO010000016.1 GCA_015233015.1 Nitrospirota bacterium
GCGTCCCTTGTGCCATAATATATTCACCTCGTTGGTGTTAGTTTTTTGTTCCACAAACTTATTCTAACATCCCGTTCCCACGGGTAACAACGAGGTTCCCTTCTTTTTTTGATGGTGAATCAGGGCCTGCCTAAATCCACCAACGCACATCTCTACTCTACTTCCACATAGGTGCCGTTTATCCTGTTAACGGTGCGGCGGATGAAGTAGTACTCGTTAAAAGGCCTGTCGTCGGTTATCGTAAGTCTTTTATCCTCTTTTAATATATATCTTATATCAAACTCAAACTCGAATATCCGTTTTATAAGATTCTCAGGGTCCTTGTCTGTGAACCATTCGACGAGGTCTTCTCTTGCCCTTAAAGGCATTTTCTTTACGAACCCGGCTGAATCTACAGGCCTGATGGGTTTCATAGAGGCTATGAAGTGAAACCCCTGTTTATTCGCGAGCGATTTATATACCCTTACATATGGGAAAGATTTAACTATGGCGCGGGTCATCGCATAGAGTATTTTATCTTCACCCATATGAAACCATTGGTGGAGTATACCGCCGTCGTTCAGGTGTCTCTTCGCCAATTCATAGAATTCCTCCGAAAGAATCAGGCTCACCCCCGCGCCTTCAATTGGAGGCGAGTGGTCCAGGGTTATAACGTCGAAGGTCTGCTTAGTCCTTGCCAAAAACCTCCTTCCATCGTCAACTAAGATGTGTCCCATTGGGTTTTTCAACAGCTCATCGGCGTCCTTGTGATAGTAGCCAAAGGCATCGACGACCGAGGGCATTAGTTCCACTGCGGTTACATCGATACCCCAGCTCATAAGCGACCTGTATGTGGTGCCCATTCCAAAGCAGATAACCAGCGCGGACTTTGGCTGTCCCGCGGTAAATAAAAGCGGCATGTGGGCCATGTTTTTGGTAATTCCTGTCAGCACTGTAACGGGGATACCGTTGACTATGAGTTTTTTCCCATCGCCACGGTCATCGGCAGGCGTTACAGATACGACAGTGGAGGCATAGTCCCTGCGAATTTCGGCGCCCTGTTTCATAAAAAATTCCTCGTAACTGAGGTTTGTAGTCAGTGTGAAATAAATGAACGCGGCCGTGATTATCCCCATTGTTGTAAACCAGTCAGTCTTTTGCGCGCCTCTCCTGATGTAATAGAATATTGCGGTAAACGGCAGGGCGAGGACTATCATATTGAATCTCAGGCTGATAAGCGGCAGCATAAGATATGAGACCATGACAGGGCCGGCAATGCAGCCGACGACATTTACTGCATATGCCCGTGCGGCCTCTTTGGGATTGCCGCCCGAGTACTCATCTATCAATTTTGGGGTCAAATAACCCAAAACAGCACAAAGCGGTATAATGCTCAGGATAACCATAAATGGATTTCCAGCAATGCGCGGGTCGTTTAACAGGACGGGTAAAAATGATACCGCCGCGAGTATTGCGATAAGTTTCGATGTGTCAAACGGCGCGCCTTCGCTGAGGTGCTTTCGATAGTAGTATGAACCTGCCCACGTTGCGGCCAGATATGAGGCAAGAATAGCGGCAAAGGCGTATATGGTGTTGCCAAAGATTATTGTATATGCCCGTATCCACACCACCTCCATAGCCATAGAGGAAAACCCTGTCGTAAAGAGAATGACAAGCGTAAGAAGCGGGCGCTCTATAAGATGTGCGGCCGGGGCTGCCTTATCATCTGTGCCACCGTAAATGCTTTTATGGCGAATGCCGATTATGATGCTTGTCAGGGCAATGGAGAAATTACACAGCGCCGCGATATATGAAGACTGCCTGAAGCCATAAAGCTCTACCAGTACATACGCCGTAAGGAGTGTGCCAGCTATCGCGCCCAGCACGTTTGCCTGATACAGGAAGCTGAAACTCCGGTTATTGTCACTCTGAGTTTCTCTGATAAAGGCCATCATAAACGGGAAAGTAAGGCCCATCATAACGCACCACGGCAGCATTGCCGCGGCAATAATCGCACCTGAAAAAAACAAGTAACTAAGGGAGTTCATCTGTTCGATATTGAAGAGAAGCCGCGTGCCGCGGGAAAATAATATGGGAACCCCAAAAGCGCCAAGGCCGATACCTATTTCGGCTGCCGCATAGAAGTATATCGCGGAGATTTTAGTTATTTTCGTAAGAGGCGCTATGCACCTCCCTCCGACATAAGAACCAAGGGCAAGGCCGAGCATAAAAACCGAGATTACGATTGACATGACCGGCGTGATTATCCCATAGGCGGCAAAACTGAGCCTGAGCCACACGACCTGGTAAAGCAGCCCGCAAAATCCGGATACAAAAAACAGCAAATATAAAGTGGCTGTTAACTTCTTTGACATTGTTTTGGGCACACCCCTGTCATTGGATTTGAGCACACTGCCGCAGGGCAAGAACCGTACATAGCTTATCATAAGTAAACAGTTGAGAATAAATCAATGCGGCGGTATTTTTCTCAGGGGCAACCGCACCCTAAGAAAGAGTGCCAAGGGTTTAGCGCTTTTTTCTATTTTCCATTTCCATAATTACAAAAAAAGCGGACTAAACAAAAGATGTCCTTGTGTTTAGCCCGCCTCCTCTGTCCTAATGCTGGTGACTTTAAAGCAGGGTGTACGGTGAAGTCTTTATCTTTTCTCCAGTTATTACTTCATCTCGCAAAACAAGATATAATTGTTAGTATGACCTCCGCCGCACTCTACACGTGCATTTGTCTTTCTGATTCTTTTATATATTTCTCGTTTAGGAGAAACCCATGCAACCGGCAGGTCTTCATAGTATTGTTTTCCTCTTTCCACAATCCCCGTGCGTACAAATATATCTTTTATTTCCCATACGTGCTCCATATCAGGGATAACGGTAGTAAGGCGTTTACCATTGACAGTAAGCTGCCAAAGAAAACCGTCATCGAATATCAGGTAAAACCGCATCTTCACATATGAACCGCTCTTGATTCTTTTGGGAACGGCACCAAATGAGTAGGCGTATATTCCACAATCAAAGAGAGACATCTGCCCGTTGTTATAGTCGTCAATGTTAATTATTTTGCCGACTCCCTCATAGAGATTGAGGTCAAGTTTTTTTATATACTTTGTCGTGCTTTGAGATAGCTCCATTTGCGTATCTACAAAACTTAACGCGCTGCGCAAATTATCTCCAACTTCATACTCACCAAATTCATGGAGTGACATTGAGTCGCAATTAATCCCGAATATGCCAATATCCTTCTTCACGTTATCCATTTTCATCCTCCAGGTTTATTTTATGACCTGCATCTATTATACATAAGTATTGATAAAGAGTGCATCCACCATAAGGAAACGCACCAGCCGCTTACTTCTTCAGTTTAGCTTGCCGTTGTTTTCTCTTTAACAACTTATTCCTGAGACGCTTCAGAAATGAGGATTGTTTAGGTCTCGGTGTTAACTCTTTTTTCATTTCCTCTACAACTCGCTTCAGGGCAGCCTCTCCATATTTCTTGTTTATAGTTTGCAAGAAAAGCGAAATAAACGCTCCGGCCTTGATCTTATCCTGCAAAGCCTGGGCATGTGTAATGATCATATATGCAAGCGCCTCACAGTAACTCTCTGACATGACTTCGTCGTTCATCGTTAGTAACCTCCTGTAGTATATTTAGTTTTATTTAGGTGGTGGTACTTTCCACATTGTCAATAAAGTCAGTTTTTTCCCTTCGACCTTGTAGGCTATTTTTACAACCTCCCCATTTTTTTGTTTTGCCGTATAGAGTACCGATTCATATTTCCTTCCTCCTTTTGGTTGAAACTCGTAAGTACCTGCCGCAACCGCCTCCTGACGATACTTTTCTATATTCTGGTAATCCTCTTTTTTCAGAGGCACATTGCCCCTTTGTTCTTCAGGAGTTATATTTTTTTCTTTTACTTTCCTTCCTGCCGCCTCTGCCCCCTCTGTTATTTTTTGCTTATCACCGAACTCGCCATGCCCCCATTTTGAATGTTCAATTCCTGCGTGTGTTACCTCTGTTGTAACGCCATCAAAGTTTGTTGAGGAATTTGCCCTTCTGGCCATTTTGGTCAAATTCTCTGCCTCTTTGGCACTCAGATCTCCGGTTTTTACCCCCACTATCTTCTTCACTGCATCTGGCATGGTGTTATATCCCTTCTTCGCTATATCGTCGCATATTTCACCAATTTTCTTTCTCACTTTGCCGTCTAACATTGCCTTTTTAAGGGTCTCCTCGGCTTTTGCTGCTTCTGCAGGTGACATTCCTCTGACCATACCAAAAGCAAGCGCGGCGAGTGCTATGCCAATAGGACCCTCATACCCGGGAAACTTCTCCTCAGCATATTCCCTCAGCTTATCCAGCGAAACATTTAAAGCTATGTTGCCGAGAATAGATTCCACCAGGCCGACGGCACCAGCAACCTTCGCAGCTGGGAAAGCTTCGACAGGATTCTCCGGAGGATTTGGTATAAGCGTATCGTAGTCTTTCATAAACTTTTTCTCTTCCTCTGTCCATTGAGAATAAGGTTTTCTCAATATTTCCAACGCCCTCTGTGATTTCTTGTCATCTTCTACAGATTTCCCGCTTGCCTTCGCTTCTTTTTCAAGATTCGCATCAGGCACTGCCACATCAGCATTTGTTTTGTTATCGGATATCTCCACAACACCTGACTTCTCCATTTTGCAGCCCGGCCTTCTCCCTATAAATCTACCGTGCTCATCCTTTATCCAGCATGTATCTGCCATAGCTCACTCTCCTCGCTTCAATTAATTTTTACGCCCATATATATATGTATGAAATTCGCATGAATGCCACTTAAAGCCAATAAATACGCCATTCTCCTATTCGCATGGATCGTAAAAAACGCAATTTTGTGCAAAAATGCCTACAATATTGTAATATTACTACATTATTGTAGCTCTTAAAATCATACCTGTGGCGGTAACTTATTGATATTACGATATATAATTTATTTTCGCTTTTAAAGCTATAAAAAATGGCACAAAGTGTCTTGTAAAATAACGTTGGTTGAAAATCACAAAGACTGGCTTACAATCTCATTCTACAAGGGAATCAGGACGGTTTGAGTGTAAACTGTTCACCTTTACGCACTATTGCAGGGTTGTTATACATGAACTTTTCGCAGGGACATCACCATTGCCTAAACAATTGACATTATGACATAATAGCTTAGTCATAGATTTGGTGTTTACGGCATGCGTGGAGCTGCCTCAGGCAAAACTCCCGGACATCGGTTGTCAGGCACCATAATTAAATAAACTCATGGTATATATAACAGGGGATTTTAAAAAATGGCAGCGTTAACATTATTAGGCCAGCAGTTAGTCAAGGCAGGGTTCGTAACAGAGAAACAGGTGGAGGAGGGGCTTGTAGTTCAGAAAAACGAAAATGTAAGGCTTGGGACAGCCCTGGTAAAATTAGGGCATATTAAAGAACTGACACTTATGGAGTTTTTAAGCAAGCAGTACAACACTCCGCTCATAGACCTTTCCAAGTATCAGGTTGACACATCCCTGATGAAGGTATATCCATATGAAAAGGCAAAAAAGAATATGATGATCCCGGTCTCAAAAGACGGGTCGTCTCTAAAGGTGGCCATCGCTGACCCGTCTAACAGACCTGCGGTCGAAGAGGTACAGTTTATAACAAAAATGAAAATATCTTTGTATGTCGCCTCAGAGGCATCGATATTAAAGGCGATAGACGAATTCTATCCGAAAATGGACAAACAAAAAGTCGCCCTTGACGGTGCGCCACCATCCTCGAAGGTCTCTTTGGGCATGGAGGAAATCAATAAACTGATTGGCAGGGCATCTAAAAATGTAACGATACTCGAGGACAAAGAGGAGCGGGTCTCATTAAAAGACGCCGAGGCTGCCCCGATAATAACGCTTGTCAACGGCATACTGATTAACGCGGTAAGCGACAGGGCAAGCGATATTCATATTGAACCTACAGAAAAGGAAGTCATACTGCGCTACAGAATGGACGGTGTTCTGAAACTGATTATGCCATTGCCTGGTTCTATCAAAAATGCCCTCACATCGAGGATAAAAATAATGGCGCGGCTTGACATAGCCGAACGCCGTATTCCTCAGGACGGCAGGATAAAACTCAAATACGACGCCGGTGGCGAGATAGATTTTCGTGTCTCAACGCTGCCGACCATTTGGGGCGAAAAAATCGTTATGCGTCTGCTTGACAAATCCAACCTTCAGCTCGATTTGACAAAGCTGGGTTTTCTTCAGAAACAACTTGACGACTTTCAGGAGGCCCTCAGCAAACCCTACGGTATGCTGCTTGTTACCGGCCCAACGGGAAGCGGTAAGACGACCACGCTCTATAGCGGCCTTCAGTCGGTGAATCATCCAGACGTTAACATCATGACCGCAGAGGACCCGGTTGAGTATAATCTCGCCGGAATAAACCAGGTTCAGATTAAACAGGAGGTCGGCCTCACGTTTGCGGCCGCGCTGAGGGCGTTTCTGCGGCAGGACCCTGACGTAATCATGGTTGGTGAAATAAGAGACCATGAGACAGCCGAAATAGCGGTAAAGGCCGCCCTGACCGGACATATGGTATTGAGCACACTGCACACAAACGATGCGCCAAGCACGATAACAAGGCTTATGAATATGGGGATAGAGCCATTTTTGGTATCGTCGTCCGTAATTGCGGTGATGGCACAGAGGCTTGCCAGAAAGATATGTGAAAAATGTAAAGCCCCAATAACCGTATCGGAAAAGATACTCACATCGGTAGGAGTTTCCAAGGAAGATTTGCCCAATTTTAAAACAATGTCGGGGGCGGGCTGTGATGCCTGCAATCAAACCGGCTATAAAGGAAGAATTGCCTTATACGAGGTAATGCCTGTAAAGAACGAACTCAAAGAGCTTATTCTCAGCGGCGCAACCGTAAGTGAGTTAAAAACTGAGGCAATCAAATTAGGAATGCTGACACTGAGACAAAGCGGGCTGGTCAAGGTGAACGAGGGTGTTACGACGGTAGATGAGGTGCTTAGGTGCACATTCGGCGATTAAATAATTAAGGGCGGGGTGGCAAACGATGTCAAATATGGTCAAAATATTAGAGATTCTGAGCGATGATGATATTCAGTGGCTTTTGTCGATGGGCATGGAAGAACACCTTGAACCGGAGACAATGATAATAAAAGAGGGTGAGTTTACAGAGGCCGTCTATATAGTTCTCGAGGGGCTTTTAGGCGTCTTTGTATCTGCAAGCGGCTATAAGCAGGTTGCGACGATTGGCGCCGGCGAGATTATAGGAGAGATGTCCTATCTGGAGAATGAGCCGACATCGGCCGCAGTCATTGCAATTGAGCCGTCAATACTGCTTTCCATTTCAAAAGATGCTCTGGACAACAGGATTAACTCAGACCCCACATTCGGAAACCGCCTATACAGAGGCATAGGCACGGCAATATCGCAGCGCCTGAGAAAGGCTATGTCGCGCATCGAATTTATACTTGCTCAACTGGAAATCGCCAAAAAATTTCCCATAGAAACCTCAGAATAGAGCCATGATCAAATGACAATTCATACAATAGGACATTCCGACATTTTAACATCGGACTTTATCAAACTCATCGATACAGCCGAAATCGAAACTCTCGTTGACGTAAGAAGCAGCCCGTACAGCCGCTACGCCCCGCAGTTTAACAGAGAGAACCTAATACGTGCGCTTCAGAAAACTCCCATTCGATATCTCTACATGGGCGGCCAATTAGGTGGATACCCAAAAGACGCGCCCATATACAGGGGAAAACACCCCGATTACGATCTGCTTCGCAAGCAGACATTCTACATAGACGGCCTTAAAAAACTCCTTGACATCGCCTCAACCGGCAGCATTGCCATCATGTGTTCAGAGGAAGACCCATATACATGCCATCGAAGAGCCTTAATCGGCTTTGACCTGCATGAACGGGGGATTAAGGTAATTCACATACGAGGGAACGCCACAATGTGTGAGGACGATTTTAGTGATATATCAACCATTCAACTATCATTATTTTAGCTCAGTAGCTATTATAACACTATGAAAATATTATAACATTATGATAATATTATATCACTATGACAATACACACGATAGGCTTCTCAAAGAAACCTGCCAAGCTGTTTTTCTCTATTCTTCGTGCCAACTCCATAAGACAGATAGTTGATATAAGAGAAAACAACACTTCTCAGCTTGCAGGATTTACAAAAAAAGAAGACCTGAGATTTTTCCTGAGAGAAATCCTCGACGCCTCATACATACATATCCCCGAACTTGCCCCCGACAAACTCATACGAACAACCTATAAGACGACAAAAAACTGGGAGCAATACACGGCATCCTACATTAAACTAATCGAAGACCGCAACATAATAAGCCAGTTAAAAGCTGATAACCCATTTATCGAACCCTTCGCACTTCTATGTTCGGAGCCAAAACCAGATAAATGCCACAGGCGGCTAGCCGCCGAAATGATAATTGAGCGCTTATTCCCCAATGGAGAAATCTTACACCTATAAGTTTAAACGTACACACGTATTGATTGCCGACCTCACATACATGAGAAACGGTGTATGTATAGCGGGAATCAATCTCGACAATTTCAAAAACATTCGATCTGTACTATTCTCCGGCCATTTCCAAATGGACTTTATAGAAAAAAACAACATCTACCCATGCGCCATAGTCACAGTTGAAGGGATGCCGAAGATTAACGTCATCCCGCCGCACACAGAAGATTTTCAAATAAGAGACAACCCCGAATTCAGGCGTTTCGTCTCACAAAAAGAGTGGCTTGAGATACTTCGTCAATGCTCACATCACTCCCTTCACGACAGATTGAATAATTCAATCCACGAAAACAAGTGGATAACTCCGGGGACAGATGTACCTTCCCTCTCACTTATCAAACTCGAGAACAGACCACTAATCAGCTCAATCACAATAAAAAGAGACACCAGCACTGACATCAGGGCATCATTTATCTCTGGCGATAGCGCATTCAATCTTAAACTCAACGACATCCAACTCGTTGATTTTATCGTTAACCGCTATAGAATAAGAACGCTGGACTCCCCCTCATATGCCGGAGAACAGGTACTTCAGGAAGTAAACGATGAACTATTCCCCGAAAACCAGCACTATTACCTAAGAATCGGCCTGACACGGCCTTATCAGGAGAAATGCTGGCTTCAGATAAACGGGATTTATTCCGAACGCTCAGACATGCCAATAAGAAAATTCACCGCTGAATAATGATACCTTATAGCTTAAGGATTAAAGACGAAGGGGGATAATCCCCCTTCACCCCTGGTTCTCGCACATGTTCTATCTATTGAATTCAATCTGCCGCCCGTTGGCGGCTTCAGTACTCCATCTAAAGACTATTATGCTATCATGAGTAATTTACCTATAGTGATTTGCCCTGAATACCATTGACAAATATACTTCAATAATCACACACTAAAGGCTAACGCGGATTAAGGAGGGTATATGTTTAAAAACGTCAAGATTAGTGCCAAGTTGTTTTCGCTGGTGGTATTCATGGCTCTGATAATTATATTTCTGGGGGTCTTAGGCCTTAAATCATTAGTCAACCTCAACAATAACTTCGATTCTCTATATTCAAACAGGATGGTTCCTCTTGGGGAACTCTCGCAGATTAACGATAAAATGCGGGAAAATGTCCAGCAGCTGCTCCTTGCAGCATTCCATGACCCGACGCTGGAAGTCAGCAAAGTACACAACGCCGACCATCCTATAACCAAACACACCGGCAAGATCGAGGCAAATATAGATGAGATCTCTAAAACATGGACGAGCTTCACATCCAGGACTATGACTGCCGAGGAAAAAGCACTTGCCGATAAATATGCCGAAGACAGGGGGAAATTCGTAAAAGAAGGTCTAAAACAAGGCATCGTTTACCTTAAAGAAGGGAACTTCAACGAAGCAAACTTATTTACCGTAAAGAAAGTCCTGCCGCTGTACACTCAGGCAAAAAATAGTTTCGATGACCTTGTGAAATTCCAATACAAAATAGCCGTGGAGCTGGATGAAACAAATTCTAGCGCATACAGCCAAAACAAAAAGCTGACGATATACACAATCATATTAAGCCTGCTACTTTCGTTTCTCGCCGCATGGTGGATAATTAACGGCGTGTCAAGGTCTATCAAAGAGGGAGTAGCAGTAGCCGGCAGCCTTGCCGACGGCGACCTTAACGTTGACATTAATGTTACAAGCAACGACGAAACTGGACAGCTTCTGAATGCAATGAAAACGATGGTTGATAAACTAAAGGAAGTAATCGGGAACGTGAGAACAACATCCGGTAGTGTGGCAATAAGCAGCAACGAGCTAAGCGCAAACGCGCAGAGGATATCGGAAGGGGCCACAGAACAGGCGGCATCCGTTGAGGAGACATCGTCGTCAATGGAGCAAATGAGCTCCAACATCCAGCAAAACACAGATAACGCCGTGCAGACGGAAAGACTGGCGTCAAAATCGGCCAAAGACGCAGCTGAAAGCGGCAAGTCAGTAACAGACGCTGTGGCCGCGATGAAGGAAATCGCCAGCAAAATATCAATCATAGAGGAAATAGCCAGGCAGACAAACTTGCTGGCCTTAAACGCAGCTATTGAAGCAGCCCGAGCCGGAGAACACGGCAAGGGATTTGCGGTCGTGGCATCGGAAGTAAGAAAACTTGCGGAGCGTTCGCAGAAGGCCGCCGGTGAGATAACCCACCTGTCGGCAACAAGCGTAGTAGTAGCCGAAAAGGCCGGGAATATGCTGACAATGCTTGTCCCCGATATTCGAAAGACTTCGGAGCTGGTTCAGGAAATCGCCGCCGCAAGCAACGAACAAAACTCCGGGGCACAGCAGATTAACAGGGCGCTGCAACAGCTCGACCAGGTAATACAACAAAATGCCTCAGCCGCCGAAGAGCTGGCCTCCACATCCGAAGAGCTAAACACACTCGCAGATGAACTTCAATCTGCAATAAGTTTCTTTAGTATAGGTAATGCAGGCGAGACGGCAACAAAACTTATCAGCACCCAGGCAAGAAAGCCAAGGTTAACTCAACAAATCGCTCATCATACCGCCAATGCCAAGCCGGCACCGGTAGTGTTGGCAAAAGCCCATACGCCCCATCCTGTTCGTAAAGGTGTTGCCGAAGCGTTTGACTTTTCCAACGCAAGAAGTAAGCACCTCCTGTGGAAAAGCAGGTTGAGAGACTTCCTTGACGGCAAAGAAAGCCTTACTGAAGCACAAGCCGTATCACATAAGGATTGCGACCTCGGAAAGTGGTTATACTCCAAAGGAATCGATAAATTCGGCCATTTGCATGAAATGCAAAAGCTCGAAACAATTCATGAAGACCTCCACACAGTGGTCAAACAAATCGTCACACTGAAAAACTCTGGAGATTCGTCAGGGGCGGAGGATCAATACTTACAAATAGGCCCTATGAGCAAAACAATAATCGACCTCCTGACAGCAATAGAAAAGAAAATAGCATAAGTTAATAGCATAAGTGTTAATAGCATAAGTTATAAGATAACCA
Organism: Nitrospirota bacterium; assembly: GCA_015233015.1. Taxonomy (GTDB): domain Bacteria; phylum Nitrospirota; class Thermodesulfovibrionia; order Thermodesulfovibrionales; family Magnetobacteriaceae; genus Magnetominusculus. Next base: position 11,598 of record JADFYO010000016.1, read on the forward strand.
ACGGTTTAAGATAACCAATGGCTAAAGGCTGTCATGAGCAATTTACCTATAGTGCGTTGCCCTGAAATACTATTGACAAATTTACTCCCATAATCACATACTAACGGCAATCGCTGATCGCGGTATAGGCTGCTAAGTTTCTACAATGAAAGGGAGGTATTACAAGTGTTGAAGAATATGAGGATTGCCGCGCGGTTGTATCTGTTTATCACGTTTATTTCTATGATGACAATATCTGTTGGGATTTGTGGCCTTAGTTCCACCGCCGCGACAAACAGCCTGATGAAAATCGGACTCGATAAGGCTAAAATGTTTTCGGACGGTGTTGACACGGCAAGGGAGGCACAGGTTACCTTCAAGAAACAAGTGCAGGAGTGGAAAGATATTTTGTTGAGAGGCAACGACCCGGAGGCCTTTAAAAAATATACCGGAGGTTTTGCCAAGCGTGAGGAAGGCGTACAGGAAAACCTGAAGAAATTGAAGGCGATTATGGAAAAACTCGGACTTGAATCATCGTCTGTTGACGAAGCCCTGAAGGTGCACGGTGAACTGGGCGTAAAATATAAGGAAGCCCTTAAAAGTTACGATGTCGACAAAGCCGAGAGCTACAAGGTTGTCGATAAACTCGTCAAAGGCATTGACCGTGCCCCTACGGACAGCATCGATGGAATCGTAAAACTTATACAAGAAAAACAGGCCGCGGCAATTTCGGAAATTCAGAGCGAGGGAAATCAAAAGTATAATTCGTCGTGCCGTACTTCAATCATCGTTATCATAACGATGGTGTTCCTTTCGATATTTATCGCAATACTTATAATACGCAACATTACCAATTCGCTTCTTAAGGGTCTTAAAGCAGCGAACGGCATGGCTGACGGCGACCTGACAGTTGAAATCGAAGCTGATGGAAACGACGAAATCAGCATGCTTTTACGTGCAATGAAAAACATGATGGACAAGTTGAAAGATATCATGTCCAATGTGAGACTTTCCGCTAATAACGTTACTTCCGGCAGCAGCCAGATTAGCTCGACAGCGGAGGAGCTTTCCAAGGGAACCATCGAGCAGGCGGCATCCGTTGAGGAGACATCGTCGTCAATGGAGCAAATGACCGCCAACATACAGCAAAACACAGACAACGCCGTGCAGACAGAAAGGCTGGCATCAAAATCGGCCAAAGATGCAGCCGAAAGCGGCAAGTCAGTAGCAGACGCGGTGGCTGCGATGAAGGAAATCGCCAGTAAAATATCCATCATAGAGGAAATTGCCAGACAGACAAACTTGCTGGCCTTAAACGCGGCTATTGAAGCAGCCCGTGCTGGAGAACACGGCAAGGGATTTGCGGTCGTGGCGTCGGAAGTAAGAAAACTTGCTGAGCGTTCGCAGAAGGCCGCCGGAGAGATAACCCACCTGTCGGCAACAAGTGTAGTAATAGCCGAAAAAGCCGGAGATATGCTGAATAGGCTTGTCCCCGATATTCGAAAGACATCGGAGCTGGTTCAGGAAATCGCCGCCGCGAGCAACGAACAAAACTCTGGGTCACAGCAGATTAACAGGGCGTTGCAGCAGCTTGACCATGTGATACAGCAAAACGCGTCAGCCGCTGAAGAGCTGTCCTCCACATCCGAAGAGTTAAACTCCATGGCAGAAGAACTCCAAAGCGCAATAAATTTCTTTAGTATAGGAAATGCAGGCGATACGGCCAAAAATCTGAGCATCACCCATGCAAGAAAACCCAGGTTAACTCAACAAACGACTCATCAAATCACCCATGCCAAGCCGGCACCGGTAGTGTTGGCAAAAGCCCATACGCCCCAACCTGTTCGTAAGGGTGTCGCCGAAGCATTCGACTTTTCCAACGCAAGGAGTAAACACCTCCTGTGGAAAAGCAGGTTGAGAGATTTTCTCGACGGCAAAGAGAGCCTTACTGTGGAACAGGCCGTATCACATAAGGATTGCGACCTCGGAAAGTGGTTATACTCCAAGGGAATCGATAAATTCGGCCACTTACCGGAAATGCAAAAGCTCGAATCAATCCATGAAGACCTCCACACGGTGGTCAAACAAATCGTCACACTGAAAAACTCAGGGGATTCGTCGGGGGCGGAGGATCAATACTTACAAATAGGCCCAATGAGCAAAACAATAATCGACCTCCTGACAGCCATAGAAAAGAAAATAGCCTAAGTTATATAGCAACAATAAGCCTATAGCGAAGCGATGTATGGGTCGAGGGGGGTTACCCCCCTCGCGGGAGTTTGAGGGCAGCGCCCTCGATGTCTTTAGTCTTTCAATGCTTAAAAACTCGTTGTCCTGTGAATACCATAGTTACTTTAGGGTCGGCCTCGTTACAAGCGGTTATGGACTCAAAATCGCGGTCAGAGCCTCCAGAATGAACAATAGCACTCACACCTTCCTCGATACCTACGTCCACACCGTCTCTGAAAGGGAAGAATGCGTCTGAAATCATAGCAGAGCCTATCAGTCCGCCGCGTGCCTGCTTTGTCTCACTGGCTATTTCATCGAGGGCGTCTCTTTGACGCTTACCCTCTTTGACTTCCTGTTCAAACACCTTTAACGCTATGTTAAATCGCTTAAAACACAACGCATCGGCGTACTTCGTGTATGCCTTAAACACGGCTATTTCGGCCACCCCTACCCTGTCCTGCTCACCCGTACCAATTCCCACGGTAACGCCATCTTTTACGTATATCACGGAGTTTGAGGAAATCCCCTGTTCAATGTTCCAGCCAAAAAGCATATCCTCATATTCACTGTCTTTTGGAGCTCTTTCTATAATATAATCCACGCCCTTATATGTGGCCTTCGCAAGCAGAAAATCCTCTTTAGTCCTTATCTTATTAGTCTGCGATTGCTGAATTATCAACCCTCCATCCATCAGAGATTTGAAATCGATATACTTCACGTCCTTGTATCCTGCAAGATCCCCCATCCTTTTAAGCCGTATTATCCTCAGATTCTTCTTTTTCGTCAGTATCGATAACGCGCCATCCTCAAACTCAGGGGCGGCAACAACCTCCAGATAATTAGTAGATATAGCCTCTGCCGTTGCCTTATCTACTGACCTATTCAAAGCCAGACAGCCGCCAAAGGCAGCAATCCGGTCAGCCATATCCGCCTTTAAATAAGCCTCTTCAATTGTATTGCCATAAGCAGCCCCGCAAGGATTATTATGCTTCAGAATAACAGCGGCCGGCCTTTCCGTAAGATACTTCAGAATATTCAGCGCATTATCCAAATCTGTAAGGTTTATCTTACCCGGATGTTTTCCGGCCTGAACCATATCCTCTTCGGTGATAGCGCTGACCAAACCCTTTCCCGGCCTCACATACTCACAACCGGCAATCGTAAGATTCCCATTGACCAGCTCATAGACAGCCGCCTCCTGGTCGGGATTCTCTCCATACCTAAGTCCCTTCTCTATTAAATCCCCTGTCTTGTCGTCCGGTATCTTCCAGGTCCTCTTTTTATAGACCAACTTTGTATCCCCAAACGTTATAGTCAAATCATCGGGAAAGTGATCATCAAGAATTGTCTTATACATCTTTTTCAGTTCTGCCATATTATCACTCCTTATTGAGTTGGCCCTTCAACAGCATAGAGCCTTTAGTTAGATTCAGATGTGCGGCTATGACGTCGCATTTTGCCTGAAACAGGAAAAATACATTCTTATTTTTATCAGACTCGAGGGTCTCGAAATTCCCCTGCCCCTTGCTGATAATCAGAGAATGCCTGTTATACTCCCCAACAAAACCCGGGCTGCAAAACTGCAAATCAGTACCTACGGCGTCAGTGCCGTTGTCTATCACCCTGCAATGGCGTGTTATTCCTGCTTCAAGGGCATCTTCCATAGTAGCATCGTTTATGACCGCGCCGCCTTTGACTACGGCCGTGACGCGCTTGCCCATCTCCGTCAGAAGCTCAATCAATAACCTGTCAAAGACTATCTCACCGGCATTGTCTAAGAGATAGAGAACCTCGTCATGCCTTTGCAGCTCATCTCTGAAGAAATCAAAATCATCGGCGGCGATTGACTTCTCAAGTGAACGGTCGATAGTCTTCTCTACGTCAAAAGACTCATAGATGCCGAAATCGATAATATTCCCGGCAATAGCAATACGTGCCGCGCTCCAAAGCGGCTCCTTACTCCTTAATACTCTGTCCCTAAGGCCGGAATAAAGATTCAACGCAAACCGATTAAATTTTCGCTTCAGCAAGGCATACGGGTCGCGTCCTATCCTCTTTTTTATTGCCCGATATATAAAGGTAGTAGCGTATGCCGGCGTCCTTTCAACGTCAACATCTTTCAATACTCCCAGTACATCCCCGACTATCTGATAGCGCATACCCTCAGGCATATCAAACTGAGAGAGGGCAGAGACCGTCTGCCGTAAAAAACACGGGAAACACTCTATACTAACTTGCATCATCCCGCCGTCTTCAGGTATTTGGCAATAGCGGCGTCATAACCCGATATTATATAAAAAACCTTCAAAGCCAACCCCATTCGAAAACCATAACTCAAGCCGCCGCCGGAAGCCCTCATCTCCTCTATTACTTTATCATAATCAACGGGGTCTATAACCGGCGCAACATCCTTAAAATTCTTGGCCGCGGCGCGAAGCATCGTCGGGCCGCCGATGTCGATATTTTCGATGGCCTCGTCAAAAGTCACTCCGGGCTTTGCGACGGTCTTTTCAAATGGATATAGGTTTACCACGACAAGGTCTATAGTTTTAATGCCGTGAGCGGCTATGACGCTCATGTCGGCGGGGTTGTCTCTGCGGGCAAGTATGCCGCCATGCACCTTTGGATGGAGGGTCTTGACCCTGCCGTCGAGCATTTCGGGGAATCCCGTATATTCCGATATTTCAGTTACAGACACCCCTGCCTCTCTCAGCGATTTTGCGGTTCCGCCGGTTGAAAATATCTTTACGCCCATCTCCTGAAGTTTAATTGAGAACTCAACAACGCCCGACTTGTCGGATACGCTTATAACGGCATTTTCTATCTTGCTCAAGCCATACCTCCCTCGATGATTATATTTATGTAAACTGATTTTAACATCTTATACAAATTGAGGTAAAGAATATGTTACACTGAATGCAATTTAATTATGAAGAAACTTATACCCATATTTCTATTTCTGATTTTCATGGCAGCGGTCTGCGATGCAGCCACAGCCACCGACAACAAGACAAAAACGCTGGGCATAAGCTGGAAAAAAGGCAGCGGCACCGTCATAGATGCCGACAAACTCGACTATGACGGCGTAAGGAAGATATACTACCTGACCGGCAATGTGGAAATCTCATCTAAGAAAGATAATTCTACCATCTTCGCCGACTACGCCGAGTTCTACGAAGACAGCTCTCTGGCCGTACTCAAGGGAAACGTAATATATGAAGACAACGACGTAAGGGCGCTATCCGAAGAGGCCGAACTCTATACCGACAACAATACCGGCTTTATGACCCGCGCAAGGATACTATTTAAAAAAGATAATTACCATGTCAGGGGCGATACGATACACAAACTCAGCGCCGACAAATACTATGTAGAGAAAGGCTCCTTAACGACCTGTGACGCCCCTGTTCCGGCCTGGTGTTTTTATTCCGATGAGACCACCATAGTTTTAAATGATGAGATAGTCTCAAAAAATGTTTCGATGCGGGTAAATGACAACACCATTCTCTACTCGCCATATTTCTATCAGGCACTTAAACGTCAAACGGGCTTCCTGATGCCCTTAACAGGTTACAATTCATTCAAAGGGCTTCATATCAGCGTTCCATTTTATTGGGCTATGTCGGAAAACAGGGACATGACTATCGTGCCGGATTATATGTCGAAAAGAGGCGTAGGCGGGGGCGTCGAATATAGATACACGGAGAAGGGCGGCATAGATGGCAGATGGTGGATTTACGACCTGCACGACAGGGTCGATGACAGAAACTATGTTCAAATCAAGGGGACACACACCCAGTTTACAGACAGCGGTTTTTCAACTATATTGGAAGTTAACTATTTGAACGAAAAGGACTATTACCAGCTCTACAGTCCCTCTGTCCAGGCAAGCGTCTCGCGTTACATCGAATCATCCGGTGAGGTCGCTTATTCCAATGAAAAAATCAGGACATACCTTCTCTCACAGTACTGGGTGGATTTACAAAACCCAAACGGCTTCATATCGCAGCGAGTACCTGAGCTTGGGTTTACCGTCCATCCCATAGAAGTAGGCCCGGGGACATTTTCTATGACGTCTGCGCTGACTAATTTCATATCCGAACAAAATGTAAAAGGCGAGCGTCTCGATATATTCCCGAAGATTTCATGGTCAACGGGAGACGGTGTAAGATTCACGCAGACGGGCGGTGCGCGCTCAACCCTATACAATCTAACGCATACCCCCGATGGCCGGGACACAATGAACAATGTCGCCGCGGTCTATAACGCCTCGCTCGACGCCACACTTGTCAAAGACTACTCATCGTTTACGCATGTCTTTGAGCCATCTTTGAGGTTCAACTATATATCACACGATCTATACACGGACAACGACACCTATGCAGCCCCAATTTTAGACTCTACAGAATTATTTAAAAGAACCGCCACTACCGAACTTGCCTTTATGAATTATCTGAGGAATAGCACCGGGGCGTTTCTGTTTCTTAATCTCCTGAACTCGTATGACGCCTTTGATCCGACATACAGGCTTCAGCCGATGAGACTTCAGCTGGCAATCAGGAACCCGTTTGCATTGAAGGCCGAAGCGGCATACGATTTCAGGACCGGCGCAGTGACGAAGGTCAACTCATGGGTCGGCTTTAAGTTATCTGACAAAATTAATTTTTCCATTGGAGAGCGATATAACATGCCCAACAACATTACGTATATCGCCACCACAGCGGACTTTCTGTTAAGCAAGGAATACGCCCTCAGGGCTAATACATGGTACGACGCAAGGGCTGGCGAGGTCAAATGGTACAGCCTCGATGTGTTTTACAAAAAACAATGCTGGGGGGTTAATGTCACACTCGCACGCACCCCAACGTCGTTTGGCGTATATGTCATGCTCGATTTAAAGGGGTTTGGCTCCCAGCCGCTGTTCAACTTCGGCAGGACATCATAAAAAAAGATGATTTTGGCCTCAACTTTTGGGGTCTTCGCGCTCTCCATTCAAAGCCATAAGACAGTAGTTGCCCTCATTGTCCTTTTCCACTTTATAACCAAACATAATAACCGTATCTATGAGTGGACGGCCAAGCAGAAGGTCAAGATATTCCTCTGGAATGCCTGATTTCTCTGTCAAAAGGGGGCGCAGATATGTGTCGTAACCAAGGATTTCAAGGACTTCGCCGGTTAAATCCTTCCCATCTGCTATTGCTGCAAAAAGGTCTGAGAGTTTAGTGTAGGAGCATTTTTCGCTGTGAGCATTTACGATTTCGATAAGCTGGGTTTGTCCTTTCAATAGTTCGGTGCGCGTGAGTTTATCATCAGTGAAAGTGGCCATGAAATTATCTGTATCCCAACACTCATATGCGCGGCATTGGGCTGGCCTATGCTCGTAGATACCGCAGGCAGAGGCCTCCTGGTTGAAATAAATACATGTCCTCGCACCCTTCATTTCTCTTATCTTGATAAGCTCATAATCGATAGAGATGAACTCATCTTCCATGTTGTTGTAAACAAGCTCGCCTTCACGAATGGTAAAAAGGTCTTTATAGCCGAGAGTGCCGCTTTTTAAAAGCATTGAATCGCCGACATGAAGCGAAGGGCTTCCCTTCATGCAGCAGTCTCCGCAACGCGTACATTCGGCCTTAGAGCCGAGGGTCAGAATCTCCATAAATTCTCCTTATAATTATCACTGCGGCTGTTGAATCGATGTCAACTGCCAGTTAGATGTCCCAATATTCCTGACAAACGTCCAGTATTCGAGGAATCCTATCGGCGTGTTGTTGTCGCCGTCAATTACCCTGCCGGATACGTCCGTAGTATAATCAAGCATAGACGCGGCAATCTCAACCGTAATAAAGTCCTGGCCGCTTTCCTGCCATACCTCAGACATTTTGACTGTCCTGACGCCGATGTTCTCAAGTTTATTAATACGTCCCTCGGCCTTCATCTTCAAAATATCAGCGTTCAAATCTCCGAAAATATCAGGCGCCAAAAGGCCTTTCACACTGTCTAAATCCCTGCGCGACCAGGCAGCCTGTATCTTATAAAATATATCCGAGACAATATCCTTAAACCTGTCTTCGTCGAAGAACTGGTCATAACGGCGTAAAGCGTCAAGACCGGCCTCTATCTCAGTCGGCTGATAGGACACCTCTTCGGGGGGCTGCCCTGTTTGATATTGCATGGAATAATCACCTCCGTCGTAAGGGTCTTCCCGTCTTTTTGATTTGACTATCCTGTAAATAATATAACCAATGACGGCAAGAAGAATAATATCGAAAAGCCCGATACCGCCTCCGCCATAACCAGCACCGCCATAGCCGGCACCGCCGCCGAAAAGGGAGTGAAACAACATACCGCCAACCATACCGCCAACCATACCACCGGCGAAGCTGCGCCAAAAACCGCTTTTGGCGGGGGCAGGCTGTACAACCGGTTGAACAGGCTGTTGAACCTGTTGCTGCCGTTGAGCGGGCTGAGGGGTGCGCGTCGGCTGCTTGGGGGGAACATTTGTCCGGGAGCCTCTGCTTCCAATGCTGCTTCGGCTTGAGCTGCTGCTTCTTCCGGCGCGGGCAAGTGTCTCGTCCGCAAAAAACAAACCAAGAACCGCAACTGCCACAATCCCGATTATGTATCTCTTCATACCCAGTTTAGCCATAAGCAACCTCCATTTTCCATTATCGTCATGGGGACAAGCATGATTAATTACGCGTCCTATCCCTCATCCTGGTCATGCTCAAGCATGGAATTTTCCCGAACTTTCGAGGCGCTCCCTTCATCGGTCTTAAAGTACGCAATAGCACTTCGCAGATGCTCCGACCTCGCGGATAACTCATTGGAAGTTGAAGCCATCTCCGAGGCGGCTGACGCGTTTTGCTGAATTACATTGTCTAACCGGTGAATGGCCTTGTTGATTTGATCCGCTCCGGTACTTTGCTCGTTACTGGCCGCGGTTATCTCTTGTACCAAATCAGCAGTCTTCCTTATATCCGGCACTAAATTATTCAACATCGTGCCGGCCTGCTCGGCAATAGTTACGCTTGAGGCAGAGAGTTGACTTATCTCACCCGCTGCTTTCTGACTTCTCTCTGCAAGCTTTCTAACCTCTGACGCCACAACCGCAAACCCCTTGCCGTGTTCGCCCGCCCTGGCCGACTCTATTGCCGCGTTTAACGCCAACAAATTCGTCTGCCTTGCTATCTCCTCTATAATTGAAATCTTGCTGGCTATCTCCTTCATAGCGCTGACGGCCTCCGATACTGCCTTGCCGCTGTCAATCGCATTGTTTGCCGCCGATGTTGCAATTGCCTCCGTCTGCCTGGCATTGTCGGTAGTTTGCTTGATATTTGCGGTCATCTCCTCCATCGAAGCCGATGTCTCCTCGATTGAGGCAGCCTGCTCTGTGGCACCTTCCGACAAATCATGCGACCCCGCCGTAATCTTTCCAGTTGCCTCATACAATATGCCCGTAGTCTCTCTGACCTCCGAGACAACCTCTTCGATCTTTTCAATCATCTTGTTAAACCCCTTCGCAAGGGTTCCTATCTCATCGTCCACACTATATCCACAGTGAACGTTTAAATTGCCGTCCGCTACCAATTGTATATCTTTCGACATATCAACTAAAGGTTTGTGCGTAATCCTGAACGTAACAAGAAAAACGACTATCAGGAGTACCAGACCGACAACTCCGGCCGATATATAGATATACTTGATCCTGTTAATTGAAGCCATCGAGTCCTTCATGGAAAGAACCATGGTTATCGCGCCCAGCACTTCCCCTTCTTTTACGTTATGACAGAGAAGGCAGTCCCTTCCCATGAAGTTCTTGCTTGCTATATACGGGTAAATCCCGCGTATATTTTCGCCTTCTATTACAATTTTCTCCTTGCCTGTCTTAATCGCTTCGATCTCCATAGCGTCTGACGGGTATTCATCCTCATCTCCCTTGCCGTAGTCCCTATCCAGCAGCTCACTTCTTCGCACTTTCACGTCGATTATCTTTGTCATCTGCTCGAGAAATGGCTTCCTGCTGTCTTTGATATTGCCGCTAATCATCATCGTGGTAAGGGCGTTTAAGACAGTGTCCCTATACCCTTTAAGCGCGCCGTTTCTTATTTCATCGATTACCATTTGCTTCGACATTATTACCGACGTAGCAACAATGGCCGTTATGACAAGTATCGATACTAAAATGATGGGGATTACTGTCTTTGTAGAGATAGATAATTTGTTCAATGCCTTATTCCTCCCAGTATTTTATTCCTCCCATTACTACCCGCCCTAGAAGTTTACCATAGATACTTTCGTTATTGCAACTTTGCTGAACTTGCCGTGCCTGACAAATACTCGCGCCACAGCCTCTCTTTTTCTATCCCGTTATCTATAAAATCCCACGGTAATAACTCATCATAAGCCTTCTCGCGAAATATATATTCGGACGGGTCTATGGAATGCAGCTCGCAGGCCTTTTTCCAGTCTATGCCGTCTGCTATTGATTCTATGACCGGAGAGAGACGCCTGTCCCCCATTGCCAACAACCCCTCTATATACGCGTATTTCAGAGCGTCGTGATGAACTTTTACATTTTTTTCTCTTTTCAGGCCGTCTTTTAATTGTTTCAACCGCGTAACGATAACCGAAGCTGCCGCCATAGGATGCCACTGAAAAGGCGTGAACGGTTTTGGCACAAACGCACTAACACTCAACACTATGCGGCCAGACTTCGAAATGCCCCGGATCTCCTTTACCAGCCGGAGCATCTCTTCAATATCTTCATCGGTTTCGGTTGGAAGCCCTATCATAAAATAGAGCCTCAGCATCGCAATGCCCGCCGAAAGCACAAGGCGCGACGTCTCGATTATATCTTCATAGGTTATCTTTTTATTTATCACCGCCCTCAGCCTCTTTGAGCCGGCCTCCGGGGCAATCGAAACGCTTTTTTTATTTCCTATCAGCGCGGTTATCCCGGCGGCCTTCCTGCTTGCCCTCAAGGACGAGATTGAAAACTCCACACCCTCAATCCTCAATAACTCGCCAATATGGGGATAGTCGGTTAACGAAGCCCCGATGACGCCTACCTTAGTTGCCTTAGCGCGCTCTATCTCCTGCCGCATCGAAGACATCGCCCTCGTCCTCGGCGTGCCGTATATCCCGCTCATGGCGCAAAAACGGCACCTCCACGGGCAGCCCCTCATCGCCTCCACAAGGTACATTGACGAAAACTCCGTATCCCGGCTCATCAACTGCCGAAAATCCGGCAGGGCGTCTATGTCTTTCAAAAAACGCCTCTTTACAGTTTGGGTGCCCTCTGCCGGTATATACATGCCTTCCACACCCTTTAATGCCTCTATAAGTTCCAACTTGCCGCCGGCTTTATTACACATATCCATAAATTCGTCTAAGACCGCCTCTGCCTCCGCCACTACCACTACGTCAAAAAACTCCACAAGCGGCTCCGGGTTCATAAACGCACACGGCCCGCCCATGATTAAAAGCGGGTAGTGTTTTGAGCCTCTGTCCCTCGCGTAAAGCGGTATGCCAGATGCCCTTAGTATCTTCACGACGTTTGGGAAATCGTTCTCATATGATATGGAAAATGCCATTATGTCAAACTCTGAAGGCATTTTCCTGGACTCCAGAGTATAGATCCTCTCCTGAGCTTCCGACTCCGGTAAAAACACGCGCTCGCAGACGACATCCTCCCGTGAGTTGAGCATTCCATAGACAAGTCTGAAGCCGAGGCTGGACATTCCAATTCTGTATGTGTTAGGATACGCAAGGCAAACGCGGGTCTTACCGCCATGGTCCTTATAAACCGTGCCGGTTTCCCTATCTAACAGGTGTTGCCGGTTTTCGTGTTGCCGTTGGTTTTTTTTCGCTGTTTTCACACGCCGGTCTTCCTCTCTCTAAAGGAGGAGGGGGGGCAGAGGACGTCATGGGGGGTAGTCCTCTGCCCTTCCTGGTGGAGAGACTGATAACTCTATCTATTCTGATTTCTTCTGTTTTCTTATAAATGTCGGTATGTCCATATCGTCTTCATAGTTGGCTATGAGTTCGGTTGTAGGGATTTTGTCCTCTTTCGAGAAATCAAATAGGGACTTCGACAGTATTCTGTCCGAACCCCTCGAGAAGGAGCGTTCTTTTTCCTGGTTTTTCCATTTATTCAGCTCCGGGATAGAAATCTTGGCCTCTTTCTTTTCTTCAAATCCAGTAGCTATTACCGTAACCTTTACCTCGCCGCTTAGCGAGGGATCGATGACTGCGCCGAAAATGATGTCCGCGTCGTCGTGGGCAGAATCAAATACCAGCTCTGAAGCGCCCTGTACGGCATCGAGCGTAAGGTCAGGGCCGCCGGTTATGTTAATAAGTATGCCTCTTGCGCCATCGATGGAGGTCTCTTCGAGGAGAGGATTAGATATGGCCTTTTTTGCCGCGTCTATGTGGCCCTGCTCGCCCTTGCCTTTTCCAATTCCCATTACCGCCTTGCCGGAGTACTGCATAATCGTCTTTACGTCGGCAAAGTCGAGATTGATAAGGCCGGGCAACAGTATCAGGTCGGTTATGCCCTGGACGGCGTCTTTTAACACGTCGTTGGCAACCTCGAAAGACTTAATAAGAGGCGTGCCCTTTTCCACGACCAGGGAGATTTTATCGTTGGGGATAACAATAGTCGTATCGACGAACTGGTTAAGCTCCTTGATGCCGAGGGTTGCGTTGCTCAGACGCTTTCTGCCTTCATAAAAAAACGGCTTAGTCACTACCGCTACGGTGAGCGCCCCAAGGTTCCTTGCAATCTCAGCTATTATTGGGGCAGCGCCTGTGCCGGTACCGCCGCCCATGCCGGCAGTAATGAATACCATGTCGGCGCCTTCCAGCATCTCTTTTATTCTATCGCTGTCTTCGAGGGCGGCCTCTCTGCCTACCTGAGGATTAGACCCGGCGCCCAGCCCTCTCGTTATCTTTGTGCCTATTTGTAATTTCAACTCGGCGTTTGATGAATTCAATACCTGTAAGTCCGTATTTACCGCAATAAACTCAACGTTTTTCAACACCGCGGCTATCATATTGTTAATCGCGTTACCGCCCGCCCCGCCTACGCCTACTACCTTAATGTTGGCCTTTCCATCATTTGATTCCACTAGTTCAAACATACCGTATCCTCCTTAAGTTGATATTAATTCTCTATTTAGTAAAAAACTTTCCTACAAGACCCTTAAACCACTTCGACATCGAATTCTGCCCCGTCGTAAAAGTGTCTGCAGAGCCGCCCTCGTAGAACCTCTTCCTCGTGTATGAAATCAAACCCACGGTCGTCGAATACATCGGCCCGCGAATCTTATCACCTATCCCTGCCCACTCACATACACCAACCCTTACGGGCAAATCCAGCACACCGGAAATCAATCCCTCAAGGCCCTTCAACTCTGCCACCGCACCCGTTAACACCACAGACCAGGGCTGCCAGCTAAAGCCCGGAATGCCCAGTATCGCTTCCTTTATCATCCCCGCAAGCTCCTCACTCCTTGCCTTTATTATCTCCGTTATAAACGATTTTGAAATACGCCTTTCTTCCTTGTTTGCCGTTACGGTTATCTCCTCGCCGAAATACTCATCAGGGAAAGTTGCCATACCATATGCCTTTTTCAACCTCTCTGCCTCATACACCGGAAGCCTCAGCCCTACGGCTATATCGTTGGTAAACTGGTTGCCGCCTATGTCTATTACCGCGGCCCCCATAAACGAGCCATTCTTAAAGAGCGCTATGTCGGTAGTGCCCCCTCCGGCGTCTATCAGGATTGCGCCGTAGTCCTTTTCATCTTCCCTGAGAACTGCCGCCGCCGACGCCAGGGGGTTAAATACGCAATCGGCAACCTTCAGGCCGGCCATCTCACAGCACTTCACCACATTATGTATCGAATTAGCCGACCCTGCCACTATCTGTACGTTTGCCTCGAGCCTTACGCCTTTCATCCCTAATGGGTTATATATCTGCCCTTCACCGTCAACCACATACTCTATGGGGAGCATGTGCATGATCTCCTTATCCAGGGGTACATATACTGTCCCGGCTGTCTCCATTACCTTGTCAATGTCTCTCTGTGTGACAACATCTGTAGTCAGCACTACCGCGCCCGTACTCTTAAAACTCTTTATGTTTACGTCGGAAAGCCCCGTACAGACCTCCTTTATATCTACGCCAGATAACGCCTTCGCCTTCTTCACTACCTCTCTTATGGCGGCAGCTACGCTTTCAAGGTCAACAATGACGCCCTTTCTTACACCGGCCGAAGCAACCACACCCATCCCGGCTACTTCAGTTGAGGTCTCCGTTACTCTGGCCACTATCGCGGCAATCTTTGACGTCCCTATGTCAAGTCCCGTTATATAGCTTCCTTCACCCATTTCATATCCTTTTTTAACGGTTTCACTATCAGTCTGTTTGCGAACCTCAAATCTATATACTCTATGGCTATGTTTCTGCCCACTATCTCGTCTTTTAGTGAAAAATAACTCGACAACTTCTTTTCGTAATCGCCAAAACCCATCAGTATCAACAATCCGTTTAATGTCAACGATATGTCCTCCGGCCTCATACCCGTTATCTCTATGGTTTTACCGCTTAGCGCGTCCGTTTTATTTATAACGTTTACCAGCCTTACCGCCTCGGCGTACGCCCTCTTATACTGCTCCTCTATGTTTATTACCGGTATGCCGGCCACCGGTTTTTCAATGTTGTCAAGTTTCACTCCGGTCTCGTCTATCAGAAACAACGCCCGTCCATCGTTTAACACTGCTGCCGGAGCCTTCTCTACAATCTTCACCAGTATTGACGACGGCAGTTCCTTTCTTATATATGACGTCTTAATCCACGGCGACGCGGAAAGTCTCCTTGCCAGTATCTCCGCGTTTACAGATAGTATGTTCTTTCCCTTTACATCCATCAGGTCAAATATGTCGCTGTCTTTTAAGTGGCTGTTTCCCTCAACTCCATATTTATTCACCTTAAAGTATTCGGCACTCAACGTGTAATACCCCATAAATATCACCAGCCCCATCACCGTCAATACACTCAATGCAAGCCCTATCATTCTGCCGCTTATCACATTGGGACGTTTATATGCCGGTATCTCTTTTTTAGCTTTCACAGGGCCGCCGACATCACCTGATTATTCTTTCTGAGTATAGCATCGATAAGCATCTCCTCGAGCAGCTCCAGAAACGACATACCCGCACCCTCCGCTATCTTTGGCAGTAGCGACGTCTCTGTCATCCCGGGCACCGTATTCACCTCGAGGACATAAACATCGCCGTCCTCAGAGAGTATAGTATCCACCCTCGCAGCACCCTTGCAACCCAGACAGTCATATGCCTTGACGGACATC
Organism: Nitrospirota bacterium; assembly: GCA_015233015.1. Lineage (GTDB taxonomy): Bacteria > Nitrospirota > Thermodesulfovibrionia > Thermodesulfovibrionales > Magnetobacteriaceae > Magnetominusculus. The sequence continues at coordinate 27,182 of JADFYO010000016.1, forward strand.
TCCCCGATTTTATCGTATATCCCGGGGTTGACATCGGGCGGCAGTATGTAGTTTGTCATACCGCTGGTATATTTGGACTTGTAATCGTAAAACTCGCCTGACGGCCTGATCTCAACTCCACCCAGCACTTTGCCGTTTACTATGCCTATCTGAATTTCCTTTCCCTTTATGAATTTCTCCACTATTGCCTTATTGCCATAGCTAAAGGCCTCCCTCAATGCCCTGGCATAGTCGAGATCGCTTTTCACTATGCTGATGCCCACGCTTGAGCCTTCCTGGGCCGGCTTTATTATCCACGGAAAGGCAATGGCCGGCCTGTTTTGACGGCACATCGCGGCTACGCTGACTTCTGAGCCGTTAAACTCAATTGTTTCAAATGGCGGCACGCTGAGCCCTGCCCTGCCGAATAAGTACTTACACATCACCTTATCCATAGCAAGCGCCGAGGCAAGCACCCCTGAACCAGTATAAGCCATCCCCATCACTTCAAGCATTCCCTGAACAGAGCCATTTTCTCCCCAGCCGCCGTGCAGTGCCGTCAGCACTACATCCGGCTCCAGCGACATGAGTTTTACCGCAACCTCCAAATCCGCATCTATGAGCCACACATTATACCCGCCGTCTTTCAGGGCGTTAAACACTGCCATGCCGCTCTTTAACGATATCTCCCTCTCCGACGATAACCCTCCGGCCAATACCGCAATCTTTTTTTCGCTTAACTCTTCTTTCATATCATATCCCCGATTATTCTGATTTCAGGAGCCAGACTGACATCGAACTTGGCCTTTACCATCGCCTTTACCCTGTCCATAAGGGAAAGGTAGTCTGAGGCCGTACCCCCTCCACGATTTATGAAAAAATTCGCGTGCACCATGCTTACTTCGATCCCGCCGCAAACTAGTCCCTTACACCCGGCGTGCTCTATCAACTCCCCCGCATATCCATTGGGCGGGTTTTTAAACACACACCCCGCCGAGTGAAAGGAATGCGGCTGGGTCTGTCTCTTTTTCGTCAAACATTCATAGGCGCGCGCCGCTATAGCGGCAGGGTCGCCTAACGGCAGCCTCAAATCGATACTCACAATAACTGAATCTTCGGGAATGCAGGAACGCCTGTATGTAAAGTTTAAACCGTCGTCAATGTGGCCATCCCCTTTTTTCAGAACTTTAACCTTGCCGTCCATGCTTACAATCGTTACCGCGGCAACGACATCTTTTATCTCTGCGCCAAAAGACCCGGCGTTTCCAAATACCGCGCCTCCCAGCGTCCCGGGAATTCCCGACAGGCACTCTACACCCTGTCCTGCCTCCTTCTGTGCGGCCAGGACAATTCGGGAAAGGGTTACCCCTGCGCCCGCACGTATAAATAAACCTCTGTCTGTCACCTGCGTCTCGATATTCCTGAAACCCTTAGAGCTGACTACAACGCCGTCAAATCCCGCATCGCCAAATAGTACGTTGCTGCCTCCTCCCAACACCAAAAAGGGAACCGATTGTCTGTGCGCGCGCCGAATGAATTCAGTCAGCGAGGTCAGCCCCTCCGGCTTGAAAAACACCGCCGCCGGGCCGCCTATGCGCAGCGATGTGTGTTCGCTCATCGGCTCATTATATGAAACATGCCCTGACAGGTCAGACATCAGAGCTGACGTTATTGTGGTTGCCAGAGCGCTGCTCATATACCCGCACCCCGCATGCTTATGAGTCTCTCTCCCATTTTCCATATATCTCCAGCCCCAAAAGTAACCAATATGTCGCCCTCCTGCAATGCCCCGTCTATCTTTGTTAAGGCATGTTCATGGCTGTCACAATAATCTGCATCCACTCCGTTTTCCCTGAGCCTTGCACACAATACCTCCGACGATATGCCGGCTATCGGAGGCTCGCCGGCCGGGTATATGTCAAGCAGATAGAGCTTGCCAACCCCGGAGAAAGACGACGCAAACTTGTCCATCAAATCGCGCGTCCTTGTGTATCTGTGCGGCTGGAACGCCACTATGAGCCTGTTAGGGATATGATTTTTTATCCCCCCTATGGTTGCCTCTATCTCCGTAGGATGATGACCGTAGTCGTCATAAACTCTTACACCGTCAAATTCACCCTTGAACTCCATTCTCCGCTTTATGCCCGCAAACGACCCCAGAGAGGCGGCGGCACTGTCGATTTCCACACCAAGGGTCTCAGCGGCAGCAATAGCGGCAAGGGAATTTAACACGTTATGGCTTCCTGCGAGACGAATTTCGAACTTTCTTATGAACTGTCCTTCCTTATACAGGTCAAAACAGGAACGCATAAAGCCGTATTCGATATTCTTAGCTGTATATAGAGCATCTGCGCCAAGTCCATACGTTATATATCTTCTGTTGACTTTCGGAAGAATTTCCCTTATGTTCGGGTCGTCGGTACATACAATGCCCACACCGTAAAAGGGCACCTTATTTAAGAAATCGACAAACGCGCCTTTAAGCCTTTCCATCGTTGAAAAGTAATCCATGTGCTCTCTGTCGATATTCGTGCAAACGGCAACCGTGGGATTGAGTTTGAGGAAAGAGCCGTCGCTTTCGTCAGCCTCGGCAACGAGGTAATCCCCCTTGCCCACCCTTGAATTACTGTTTGTTTCGTTTAACTTGCCGCCAAGCACAACCGTGGGATCATATCCGGCGTCAATTAAAACGGTAGCAATCAGAGACGAAGTAGTTGTCTTGCCGTGAGAACCGGCAACAAGGACGGTGTATTTAAGTCTGCCAAGCTCGGCAAGCATCTCCGCGCGTGGGATAACGGGAATGGCGCGCCGTTTGGCCTCTTCCACTTCCGGGTTACCCGAGTTTACAGCCGAGGTTACCACAACGACATGGGCATCGCCGATGTTTTCAGCCTTGTGGCCGATATTCACGGTTATACCGGAGGCCCTCAGCCTGTCCACCGTAGCGGACTCTTTAAGATCAGAACCTTTGACTTCGTATCCGAGGTCTTTGAGCACCTGCGCAATGCCGCTCATTCCTATGCCGCCAATGCCTACGAAATGAATTACTCTGTAACGGTTAAACATAATCTATTGAACTCCTGGTTTAGGCAAAGGTACCGGAGTTCCTTTGCGAAAAAAGATTTTTTTTTCCTTTATCAGCATAATCGATATATTGGCAACCTTCCTCGCGGCGTCCGGCTTGCCGAATGTCATACAATCACGGCTGAGCTTAGCCCTGAGGTTGTCATCGTTATAAAGGGTCTGAATATAATCGGCGAGGGACTTTCCGGTTAAGTCCTCCTCCTTAATCATCATGGCCGCGCCGCTTACGGCAAGCCTCGAGGCGTTTATCTCCTGATGCGCAGAGGCCGCATACGGGTATGGTACCAGAACCGAAGGTATCCCGATGGCAGTTATCTCGGCAAGCGTAGTAGCCCCGGCCCTCGATATTATCATGTCACACGAGGCATATGCCTCAGGCATCTTATATATAAACGGCGCTACCGTGCCGCTCATACCGCGGCTTAAATACGCCGCCCTGACAAACTCGAAATCCTTCTCGCCGGTTTGATGCAGGAACTGTATCCTGTCTTTCAGCTCTGTAAGATGTTCAAGTGAATCTACCACTATCCTGTTCAGGGACGACGCCCCCATTGACCCGCCAAAGATGAATATCGTAAAGCGTCCCTCTTTCAGGGAAAACATCTTCATCCCTTCAGCCTTATCGGCCTTGAGTATCTTCTCCCTTACAGGATTGCCCGTCAGGATGGTCTTGTTTTTCGGAAAATACGAAAGGGAATTCTCATAGGTTATGCACACTTTTTTAGCGAATTTTGCGAGAATTCTATTGGCCTGGCCCGGCACCGAGTTCTGCTCCTGCACTACTGTGGGAATGCCCAGAAGCACCGCCGCAAATACAGGAATGAACGAGGCATACCCACCCGTGCCTATTACAATATTAGGTCTAAGTCCCCTGAGAAACGCGTATGCCTTAAAAAATGCCATAACAAACTTATACAGAGCGGCCACCTTCTTCTTAAACGAAACCCCCACGAAGCCGTCAGTTTTTAACAGCTTTACATAGTAATTCTCACTGGGCAATATCCTTGCCTCGATACCCTTTTCCGCTCCCATAAAGATGATTTCCACATCCTTTAACTGCTTTACTATCTCCTCGGCAATCGCAATCCCGGGATACAGATGTCCACCCGTGCCTCCGCCGGCTATTACGACCGTTGCCTTTTTCCCTGACGTACCGTTTAAATCATTTCGCATAGGTAAATATCCTTCCCTTTCTACGGGTATTTTTATAATCGGTATCTCCGGCAATTGCGGGGGTTTCCTGTCTGACGATTACCTCACCTTCGGAAAGGTTAAGAAGTATCCCTATCGCGGCAGCATTTAAGATCATAGACGACCCTCCATAACTTATAAATGGCAGCGGCAGTCCCTTTGTCGGAAGCAATCCCGATACTACCGCCATGTTTATCACCGCTTGTATCGATATCAGGAGCGTTATGCCCGCCGCAGCGTACATATAAAAACCTCCCTTTAGTCTGCTGACAATGTAGATACCTCTGATAAATACGGCCAAAAACAGAAACACCACCAGCGCGGCCCCGATAAGCCCCATCTCCTCGCCTACAATTGCAAAGATGAAGTCTGTCTTAGCCTCCGGCAGAAAAAATAGTTTCTGTGTACTTTTGCCTATTCCCACACCGTTAAGCCCGCCATTTCCCAGCGCCACAAACGACTGTATAAGTTGAAATCCACTTTTTTTCTCGTCTGCCCACGGGTTTAAAAACACGAGAACGCGTTTTAATCTGTATGGCTCCATTATCAGTTTGGCTACCACAGGTATAAGGACAACGCCTAAAGATAATATATACTTAATCCTCACTCCCGCAAGAAACAGCATCGCAAATGTTATTATCCCGATTATCGCCGCCGAACCGAAATCAGGCTGTAACAAGAGCATTCCCTGAAGTATCAGCATCAGCCCAATCGGCTTTGCAAAGGCCTTTACGCTGTCAGGTTTAAACGACGCTCCCGACAAGTACTTTGCCATAAACAATACCATCGACAGTTTTACCAGCTCCGATGGCTGAAACGTTATGCCGGCCAGTCTTATCCACCTTCTCGCACCATTTACCGTAATGCCAATACCGGGCATCTTGACCGCTATAAGAAGCACCGCCGAACAGATTAACAGCGGCAGCGCCGCCTTCTTTAGCGATTCGGCGTTCATTTTATATGTCACCGCCAATAGGACAAACCCTAAAATTATCGACGCAAGGTGTTTTTTCAGATACCGCATATCGTTAAGAGACGCGGCCACAGTCTCAGTCCTTGACGGTGCCACCACGGAAGTAGCGCTATAGACCATGAACACACCGACGAAAAGGAGACACAAGACCGCCGCAAACAGTATTCTGTCGAACTGTCCCTTTTCCTGAGTTACCTGATTTGTGATCTCTTCCACTTTCTCCTGCTGTCCTGAATTATTCTGATTTTTGTTCTTACGATGCTGCGTTGCCTGCCGTCCTGCTGCCCGGCAGGCGCAGCACGGCCTCTTTGAATACAACGCCGCGTTCCTCGAAATCCTTAAACATATCGAAACTGGCGCAAGCCGGTGAAAGCAGCACTATATCCCCATAGCGCGCTATCTCCTGTGATTTGATGACAGCCGCATCCATTGACGAGGCCATGTGAACCTCTGTTATTCCGCTTACGGCATCCTTAATCTTCCCTGCCGCCTCGCCTATTAATACCACCGCCCTGACCTTTTCTTTTATTAAATCCTTCAACGGAGAGAAATCCCCGGCCTTGTCCCTGCCGCCGGCTATTAACACTACGGACTCCTCAAACCCCTCGAGGGATTTCACCACAGACCATATGTTCGTTCCCTTTGAGTCGTTAAAATACTTCACCCCTTCAACCTCTTCCACAAATTCAAGCCTGTGCTCAAGCCCCTTGAATGTCTTCAGAGTGGTGTAGATATCCGAGACGGAACAACCGCTTACAAGCGCCATCAGGGACGCCGCCATTGCGTTTTCTATATTGTGCAAACCCTTAATTTTGAAATTATTCGTATGAAACACCGGCATCTCATGTACGACAAGCTCGGGGCAAAGCACCTCAAGCTCAGGAATGTTAAACGTAATTATGCCCTTGGAATAATATGCCCCCCTGACCTTGCTCTTCCGGCTGAAATAGAGAATTTCCGGCCCCATCGGTTTTACCTTCGCCGCGATTTTCGGTGTGAGCGGGTCGTCCGCATTCAGGACAAGGAAATTCATTTGGTCCTGGTTCTGAAATATCCTGCACTTTGCGTCCAGGTATTCGTCCATCGTATTGTGCCTGTCGAGATGGTCGGGGGTTACGTTTAATATCGCGGCCACCTTGGGCTTAAACTTCTCCGCCGATTCAAGCTGAAAACTCGACACCTCGGTAACAATGTAGTCCGGGCTTACGAACTCCCGGGGACGTTCGAAATCCTTCACCAGCTTGCTTATCTCCTCGGTCAGGGCCTTGCCGATGTTGCCGCCGATAATCGCGTTAAATCTGCTGTGAAGCAATATTTCGTAAAGGAGTGTTGTAGTTGTCGATTTACCGTTTGTCCCGGTAATTGCCAGGAATCCGGCGGCTCCTGTTTTTCTCAACTCCTCGAGCACCTGATATGCCAGCTCCAGCTCTCCCACTATACGAATGCCTTTTTTTCTCGCCCTTTCAAATATCGGGATTGTCAGCGGCACACCAGGACTTGCCACTACGGTGTCTGCCGAGTCGATGATTTCCTCATTGTGCTTACCTAATTTAATTGTTACAGAGGGATCGAGCTGACTAATATACCGGGCCAGCTCATCATGGCCCTTCAAATCCATTACCGTCACGCTTGCCCCTAGTCTTACAAGAAGATTGGCTGCGCCTACGCCGCTCCTTGCCAGTCCCACTACCACTACATGCTTGCCCTTATAATTTTTATACATTTCCATTGGCATCCACCTATGATTTATTATTAATAAAGTTATCTGTCGAAACAATTGGATAGATATCGGAGATAGAACTCCCGTGTGCCGAGCAATTTCTTGACTTACCGCCTCTGCTGACAGTACGGCATGGGGCATTTCTATCGGCATGCCTGCATTTCCCCTGCTCTGCCCTTTGGGCTAATGCCCTCGATGCCTTCGATTTATTTTTTCCTTTTGATTTCTTTGTGGCCTTTTTGGCCATGTAATCCCTGTGGATATCGCCGCCGTCTGAAGCAGTGTCCGAAGACAGTGCCGCAACCGTCATCACACGGGATCTTCTGTCAGCCCTGTGTCTATTTGACCTGTGTCTTTTCCACTTGCCTGCGTGGGGCGTTCTGGATGCCGTTACCACTTTTTCATCGGCTATACTGCTGTAGTAGATGACAGGACTGGAGTGCGACTCCGATATGTTATAACCCTTGGACAGTACGAATTTCGCGTCCTTCCAAAGGTCTGACCTTCTGCCGTCGCCAAGCAGGGCTGCAACCAGCGTATTATCCCCCTTTTCAGCCGCAAACGCCAGACAGTTCCTCGCCGCGTTAGTGAAACCTGTCTTGCCGCCTATGAGGTCGCCGTCGCTCCACAGGAGCTTGTTCGTGTTTGACAAAACGAATGTCCTTCCTTCCAGAGACGCAACTACTTTCACCTTTGTGTTTATCGTCTCTCTTATAAGGCTATAGTCCAGAGATTTTTTCATTATCGTTGCCAAATCGTATGCCGTAATGTACTGCCCTTCGCCGGGAAGCCCGTGGGGGTTTATAAATTTCGTATCCATTGCCCCGAGGTTCCTTGCCTTTGAATTCATCAGAGATACAAACTCTCTCTCATCGCCTGAGACCGCCTCGGCAAACGCAAGGGCCGCCTGGTTTACTGATTTCATCAGAAGCAGGCTTAACAGGTCTTTTACATAAAATCTCTCGCCCTCACGCAGGGCGACATGCGGAGAGTGCAGCTTTGCCGCATTTCCCGATACGGTCACTATGTCGTTTGGTTTCAAATAGTCAAGCACCACCATCGCGGTAATCAGCTTTGTCGTACTGGCAGGGGGTTGTTTGAAATTTGGGTTTTTCGCGTATAACACCTTATCTCCATCCATAATGACGGCAGACCTTGCGGCTATTTCTCTGCTTGACGGCTCAGTGGCCGCCACTGCAAACACATCCAGGCCCGATAATGCCACGCTTATTACTATCGATAAGAACACATACGGCCTTAACTTCGATAAAAAACGCCTTTCCATTTTTGTCACCTCAATTTAATAGTTGCCAAGCTTAGCAATGCCAGCATAATTCCAACAATCCAAAACCTTATTACAGTCTTAGGCTCCGGCCATCCCTTTAACTCAAAATGGTGATGTATGGGAGCCATCCTGAAAATCCTCTTACCTGTCAATTTATATGACGCTACCTGTAAAATAACTGACAGTGTCTCTACCACAAAAAGACCTCCTACTACTAGTAAAACTATCTCATGTCTGGTAATCGTTGCCAGTGTGCCAAGTGCCCCACCAAGCCCTAAAGAACCTACATCGCCCATGAAAACCTCTGCCGGATACGTATTGTACCATAAAAAACCAAGTGCCGCTCCCAGCATGGCACCGCAGAACACGGTTAACTCTCCGATGCCAGTTATGTATATTACTTGCAAATATTGTGCCAGACCAGCGTGCCCAGAGATATATACCAGCAAACCCGTTGCAAACACCGCTATTCCTACCAATCCGATAGCCAGCCCATCTATGCCGTCTGTCAGATTTACGGCGTTTGACGACCCTACCACTACCAGCGCCGTAAATGGTATATAGAAAACCCCAAAATCAAACAGCCATTTCTTGAAAAACGGTATTATGAGCATTGTCCTGTATGGGTCTGATAAGTCACAATACTGAATCAGGCCGATAATCAGGGCCACTATTATTTGCAGGCCGAACTTGTACTTCGCCTTTAGTCCCTTAGGGTTGCGCTTTGAGACCTTCAGGTAGTCGTCTAAAAACCCTATCGCCCCGAAACAAAATGTTGACCCAAGCATTATCAGGACATACTTATTCTCGAGATTTCCCCACAAGAGCACTGTAACAAGTATCGATACGATTATGAGAATGCCGCCCATTGTAGGCGTACCGGCCTTGGTTAGGTGGGTCTTGGGGCCGTCGTCTCTTATCTGCTGCGTCTTGCCTATGCGCTTAAGGAAGCGAATAGTCTCAGGGGCAAGGATAAATGTTATCGCCATAGCGGTGATGACAGCAATGGCAGTGCGAAACGTGATGTATCTGAATACGTTCAGCGGCGAAAAGACATCTCTCAGACTGTATAAAAGATAGTATAACATTATATTACCCCAGCACCCTTTCCATTTTTAGTCCACGCGAACCCTTAATCAGCACCGTGTCGCGGGACATTAATTGTTTTAGTATTTGACCAGCTGCAACAGCGTCTGCGGTGTGAAGGGCTGAACCGTTTTTAGCATGTCCCGATGCCTGCCGGGATTCATTAAATTCATCATAGGTTATTTTCATTAAACTCCCCACGGCGATGAATACGTCAACCGGCTGTGCCGCCATCCACCTTCCCAGTTCCCTGTGATACTGCTCCGCGTATGCCCCAAGCTCGAGCATATCGCCAAGCACTGCAACCCTTCGTCCCTTTTTTTGCCTTATCAGCTCTTTTACCGCGTTTGCCATCGATGAGGGATTGGCGTTATAAAAATCGCAGATTACCGTAGAGCCGTTGACCTCCCTAAACTCCAGCCTCATCGCCACACCCCCGAAACCGGACAGTGCACGGGCAATGCCGTCAGGGTCAACGCCCATGAGAAACCCGGTGGCTGCAGCGCAAAGGGCATTATATACGTTGTGCATCCCGCCGCTCTTAATGGTTATGTCCATTTCCACACCGCTTGGGAGCCTGATAGACGCGTTTAAAGGCAAGGCAGCGTCATCGGTTATACGGCCTGTGAATGCCGCTGCCTTTTCAATGCCGAATGTGATGATTTCCCTTTTCAGCTGCTTATTCTTTTCCAATACGCCTTCCATCAGGAATTCGTCGTCCGCGTTTACTATGACGGTCATTGCGTAGTCCATGATTTCGAGTTTTGCCGCGCGCACACCCTCCATACTTATAAAACCCTCGAGATGTCCGGGACCGATATTCGTTACTATTGCAATGTCAGGGGCGGCTATCCCGCAGAGTTCGGCAATATCGCCCTGCTTGCTTGCCCCCATCTCGAGGACTGCCGCGTCTTCATCGTCAAGCCTTAGCAGTGTAAGCGGAAGCCCGATGTGATTGTTAAGATTCCCTTCTGTTTTAAGAACGGAATATTTTTTACTCAGCACCGCCGCTGTCATCTCCTTCGTGGTCGTCTTGCCGTTTGTCCCTGTTACGGCGATAACCGGAATAGGTCGTATACGTCTTACATATGCGGCCAGGCTCTGGAGGGCCTTCAGCGTGTCGTCAACCAAAATCTGGATAAACCCTTCTTTTGCGCAATCTGTAATACGCGAAACAACGGCACCTGCGGCAACACCCGACACGCCGCCTATAAAGTCATGGGCGTCGTATTTATCCCCCGCAAGGGCGAAAAACAGGTCGCCGGCCTTCACCGTCCGGGAGTCCGTCGATACACCCGTAAAGACAGTGTCACGGGCGTCAGGGCGTCTCACCACCGCTTTCCCGTTAACGGCTCCAAGCACGTCATCTAAGGTTAATGGCCTCACTGTGCTGCCTCCGGGGGTCGTCCAAAGTCCTTCATCCTTTTCAGGATAAATTTCTCGGCTAATTCCCTGTCATCAAACGGGTGTCTGACGCCCTTGATGTCCTGATAATTCTCATGTCCCTTGCCGGCAATCAGAACCACATCGCCGGGGACGGCCATATTGACCGCCATTTTTATCGCATTTTTCCTGTCCGGCTCAACGGCATAGCGGTCTCCTTCGACACCGGCCAGAATATGCCTTATAATCTCGCCAGGGTCTTCGTACCTGGGATTGTCGGACGTAACAATGGCATAATCGCTCATTGTGGAGGCAATCCGCCCCATTATCGGCCGTTTTCCGGTATCGCGGTTTCCCCCGCAGCCAAACACGGTTATTATCCTTCCCGTGCACAGCTTTTTCATGCTGTCTATCAGATTACGAAGGGCGTCGTCCGTGTGGGCATAATCAACTATCACCGAGAAATCCTGTCCACACTCTACCGGCTCAAACCGCCCGCGCACACTCCTGAGCTTAGAAATACCGCCGATTATTGCGTCATAGGGAATCCCAAGCGCCACCGATGCCGAGAATGCCGCAAGTATGTTATATATATTAACATATCCGCGAAGGTTGGAGACGATATTAAACTCCTCGCCGCTATAAGAGATGTCGAAATCCAGGCCATTGGCAAAACGTTTTATATTTACCGCCCTGACATCGGCGCGGCTGTCCATCCCGTAGGCGATTATATCCGCGCCCCTTGACAACCGTTCTTTTATAAGTTCCCGGCCAAACTCGTCGTCCGCATTTATCACAGACACGCCGCCGGGCTTTAACAGCTCATTGAAAAGTCTCTTCTTAGAATTGAAATAGTCGTCCATATCCTTGTGGTAATCAAGATGGTCACGCGTGAGATTCGTAAACACCACGACGTCGAATTCCGCCGCGTCAACCCTGTACTGCGCCAAGGCATGGGAGGAGATCTCGCTCACGGCGTACTCACAGCCCTGCCTGACCATTATATCCAGGTACATTTGAAACTCCGGGGCCTCCGGCGTTGTGTGGTGAGCGGTATAGACGGTATCGCCGACAAGATACTGTATTGTCCCTATCATGCCGGACTTTTTTCCATACGCGGTAAGTATCGAGCGCATCAGGAAACACGTCGAAGTCTTCCCGTTAGTGCCGGTTACGCCTGTCAGACTTAAATCTCTCGAAGGATCTCCGTAGTATCTTGCCGAGACATATGCAAGCGCCCTGCGGACATTCTCCACCCTGACCAGCAGAATATCTTTGCCGCCAAAGGCGTCCACGTCGATTTCGTCTTCGTAGATAATCGAGTGTGCACCCTTTTTTATTGCCTCATCGATGTAAGCATGGCCGTCGGAATGCTGCCCTTTTACGGCAAAAAACATCGTTCCCTTCTCTATTCGCCTGGAGTCATAGGAGATGCCCTCCGCGCGCTTATTCAGGTTGCCATTTATCTCCCTGACGCCAATCTTGTCCAGTACCTGAGCTATATTCATATTATTATAACCATTCCTTTCAATTTCACCGGCTTGTCAGTTATGTTTCTTGTTACCGGCGGATTCGTTTTCGACAACCAAAGTGGTGTTTTTTAGTTTTTCTTCTTTTGGCACGTTTAAATAAGTAAGGGCCTTTGTGGCGATGTTCTTGAAAACAGGCGCGGCAACAACGCCGCCATAGATAGCGCCCCGTGGTTTCCATATAACGACTATCATGGAGAACGCCGGTTTGTCGGCCGGCACAAAGCCTACAAATGAACTGATAAAGTCTGTGGTCGAGTATCTGCCCTGCGCCCTGTCATAGATTTGAGCCGTACCTGTCTTTCCCGCTACGAGGTTGCCCTCGACGCGTGCGTACGTTGCCGTACCGCCCTCCTGTGTAACCATCGTGAAGGCAGTTTTGAGTATATCGATTGTTTTTTTGGAGATCACCTGCTCGGTGCCATCATACTTTTTCTTCATCGGATGGGTCTGTCCGTCAGCGGTAACAATGTCCTTTACGACTGAGGGCGCTACTCTGAACCCGCCGTTGGCTACGATTGAATACGCCGTGACCATCTGAAGCGGCGTTACGGCAACCTCCTGGCCTATTGGGATACACCCGATAGAAACCCCCGACCAGCGCTCAGGATTCCTCAGCCGTCCAGAGACCTCGCCCGGCAGGTCTATGCCGGTCTTATCTCCAAAACCGAATTTCTTGATATAACCGTGAAGTCTTTGTTTGCCCAAACGCAATGCGAGCTTAATCGTCCCCACATTTGAGGACTTTTGTATTACCTCCATAAATGTAAGGACGCCGTGAGGATGTGCGTCCTTTATCCTCTTGCCGCCGATTTCTATAGCACCCCCAAGGCAGTCTATCTTATCGTCCGGCTTGGCAAGGTTTTCCTCTAAGACGCCGGTTGCCGTTACTATCTTAAACGTGGAACCGGGTTCATAGAAATCCGTAATGGCACGGTTGCGTCTGGAGTTTGGTCCGTATTTGCCCGGGGAGTTCGGGTCAAACGTGGGACGATTTGAAAGGGCAAGTATCTCGCCCGTATATGGGTCCATCATTATGGCGGTAGCGGCCACGGCGTGCCACTTTTCCATGGCGTCGTCCAGTTCCTTTTCAACGATGTACTGAAGCCCCTGATCTATTGTCAGAACGAGGGTGTTGCCGGTCCTTTCGTTTTCATTCGTATTATAGAACTGGTTGCCGCGGGCGTCTTTCTCGACGTAGTATTTGCCTCCCTGCTCGACAAGTTCTTTGTCATAGACGGACTCTATGCCCTCAAGCCCCTTGTTGTCTATGTTTACAAAACCTATGACATGCGCGGCCATAAACCCAAGCGAATAGTACCTCTTTGGTTCAGCGGTTAAACCGATGCCGCTTAATCTCATCTCCTGCAGTTTATCGGTTTCTTCAATAGGGATTTTCCGTTTAAGCCATACAAAGTTCTTTTTTCCCCTGACCTGAGCCGACAGCTCATCAAAGCTAACGCCAATAATATTTGACACTTCCTGCAGCCTTTTATCGCTCTCGTTATAATTTGTCTTGTCCAGATAGACCGAATTATTCTCGAGGTTTACGGCAAGCCTCCTGCCAAGCCTGTCAAGTATTATGCCGCGGCGCACCTGCACGTCAACCTCGGCCAGACGCTGATTTTCAGATTTCCTTACGAACTTGTCATGTTTCAAAACCATAATATCGAAGAGCCGTGCCAGTAACACAAAAAAACCGACAAAGATCAGACCATACACAAATATAAAACGTCTGTTCATATCCACCTCGCCCCATTAAGGGTTCGCAGCCAGCCCTACCCCCGTAGGTTATAGCCGCTCTTTTACGTAGATTACTCTATTCCTGTCTGGAAATTCAAACCCCATCTTCTTTATAGCCAGCCGGTCGACAGAATTCAGAGACAAGAGATTTTCCTTTTGAGCCATCAGATTCCTTTGTTTTTTCAGTAGTTCATACTGCTTTTGCTGCATGTTGCCAAGCTTATACTCAAGAGACTTTATAGAAGTCCTCAACCACAGAGTATAAAACACACTGACAACTATCAGCAACGCGCCAAGGACCAACAAAAAGTTACTCATCATCGTACATCTCTTTTCACAAATCATAACTTTTGTCCTCCTCTGAGTTTCGCGCTCCTTGCGGCAGGGTTTTTTTCACCTGCACCGGGCGTAACCGGTTTTCCAGTAAGGACATTGAACGTACCCTTTAACTTTTCCTGTTTGAAAAAATTCTTTACAGTTCTGTCCTCGAGGGAATGATACGAGATTACACATAAACGCCCGCCTGCCTTCAGAACTGAAACCGACGCCTCAAGCGCGCCATGCAAGGCGGTTAACTCACCGTTTACATATATCCTGAGCGCCTGAAAGAGCTTTGTCGCGGGATGCGTTTTACCGCGCCCGCCATACACCTCTTCAACAAGCGACGCCAGCTCGCGGCATGTGTCTATGGAGCGGCGCTTTCTGCTGCTGACAACTGCCTTTGCAATTTTGGCGCTCCGTGGCTCTTCCCCATATTCTTTTAAAATCTCTTCAATTTTTTCCATCTTATAGCGGTTCACCACTTCCCATGCCGTCAGAGACGCCCTGTTGTCCATCCGCATGTCGAGCCGGTACTCAGAATTAAAACTAAACCCTCTGCCCATGTCCTTCACCTGGCCCATCGACATTCCAAGGTCCAGCAATATGCCGTCAATTTCAGCGTAGCCGCAGTCCTTTACGATTGCCCCCAAGCGGGAAAAATCATCTCTGATGAAACTCACACGGCTGTCCTGAAGCCTTTGCGCCGCGTAACTCAGCGCATCCTCGTCTTTATCGACCCCAATGAGCCTGCCGTTTTCGCCAAGCCGCTTCAGTACCTCTGCCGCGTGCCCGCCCATGCCAAGTGTCCCGTCCAAATATACTCCTTCTCTTTTAACGTTTAACAGCCCCATTACCTCATCCACCATTACCGGACAATGAAGTGGCCTCAAATCTTCCCGAACATCGTCCATCTATATCCAATCCGCTAACTCCTGTTCATAACCGGCCACAACTGAATCGTCAATGTCCCTGTATTTCTCGACCCACAGGTTCCTGTCCCAGACCTCCAGCCTGTCCGTAGCACCGGCGATGATTATCTCGCCGCTAAGGGAAATTCCTGCGTCCTCCCTAAGGGCAGGCGGCATGAGCAGCCTTCCCTGCTTGTCTATCTCGCACTCAAACGCGGAACTTACCACTTTTCTGATAAAGAACTTCACCGATTCCTTCGCCTTAGGCATCTCTTTTACCTTCGCCATCAGCTCCCTCCACTCCGTATCGGGAAAGATATGGAGACACTTGTCCCTTACGGCGCAGGTTACAAAGATCTTAGGACCGTAGCTCCTCTTAAATGTCTCCCTGAAAGAGACCGGAACTACTACCCTGCCCTTGTCATCGGCCCGTAAGTTGTATCTTCCTATAAATCCGTCAGAGTCCAAGCTAATTATCCTCCGCTCCTCCACTTACCACCACAAAATACCACAATTTTACATTTATGTCAATATAAATTTTCTATTGGATAATTTTTTTTTGAGGGCAAGCTAAGGGCAAAGACCGGCTCACATACTGGTGTCAGCAATTGCCGGGGTTACGGTAACTCAGGACGGCGAGGCAGTGGCGTTTTCAATTATGACAGAGGGCTTCCTTCTCGAAAAGGCTTATATCAGGTCTGGACAGTGGCTTTTATTCGGGCAAGGGCATCGAGGAGTTTTATCTTCATCTCGTCTTCTATGAATTCTGTTTTGAGTTCGGCTCTAATCAATGTGACAGAGCGGGCACGGCAGTCCTTATTTTGTAAAAGCGGCAGTGTCTCCCTGATTTTCCTCACAATGCCGGCGCCTATTTCTATTAACGCCGGGCGGATTTGAGCCTCGAGGTCAGTATTTGACTGGCCATCCTGAGGAAGAAAAAGAAAACCCTCCAGGTTCCATTTATTATGCCAGGCCGTTTGAACATGCTTTGCTATTTTAATCTGTAAGAGGAAAAACTCCCTCATCGACTCCACATCGAGGCCCATATCTGCCGCCGCCGAAAGGGAATCCCTCAGCACGATGTCCTCGCGCCCGGCGTCATCGATAGACAGTCCCTCCGACCACTTATAGGCCGCCACCGCCTTCATATACGAAAGCCGCCGGTCAATCAGGGAAAACAGCCCCTTTAGCGCATCCATTACTAAAAAATAACACAGAAGGGAAGTTAAACTCAATCATTTTTTACGACGGTGGTGGCGTCAATACGGTAAAGGCAATTCGGCCCCCTAATGTTCATTGAAAAGATACGGCCTTTCGTGATACAATGATTTATGAGGAAGTTCATCCCGATTGTTTTGATAATTGCGGCGACAGTCTTATTTGTGTACTATACAAGCCAGGAGATATATAGTTTGAAAAAAATAACTATCATCCCCGGCAATTCATATCTGGAAAACGTGAAAATAACACACGCCGCCCAGTCAGTTGTTAAGTGGACGGCGGCGATTGAAAAGATCTCTGTCCTTAAGGTAGGAGAAGCCGCGGAGCTGCGCAACATTCAGTTCAATATCCCTGAAAAAGAAGTGACAATGAATGCAGGACAAGGCGCCTATGACATCAAAAACAACAAAATAGTATTGTTGGGCGAGGTCACCGCCAATAACAAGGAGTTTCAGGTTAAATCTAAGGATATAAAATGGGATTTCAAGGCCGAGACGCTGACTTCTGTAAATGAGGTCGTGCTCACAGGGAAAAACGTCAGGGTGCGGGCAGACTCGATTGAAACTTTCGGGGGAGAAAAGCTACAATTATCAGGGAATGTTATGGTTGTCTATAGATGAAAGGGGGTAGTTGACGGTGAAGGTGAAAGGGCGGGCGGCAGAAGTTATAAAAGGTATAATTGTTGCGATGGCGGCGGCAATAGTATTGACGGGTGTTTCTGCGCAGCATGAGCTGTTTGCCGACAACACGACTACTACTAAGGCGGCTTCCCCGGCAGCCCCGGCAACAGGCGGACCGTCTTTCAAAAAAGGCCTGAAAGGCGACAAGGACAGTCCACTCATCATTACCAGCAAGACCCTGTTGGCCGATAACAAAAAACGAACGGCTGAGTTTAACGGCTCGGTTAAGGCGGTAAAAGGCAATGTCACATTCTATGCCAACAATATGGTCGTCTTTTACACCGAAGACAAAAACCAGCAGATAGACCATATAGACGCAAAGGGTAATATCATCCTCATTCAGGACAATAAGACCATTACCTCGGAACAGGCCGTTTACTATGGCTCTAATGAACGGGTGGTCTTTACGGGAAGGCCAGAGGCCAAAGAGGGCCGTAATATAGTAACAGGTACAAAGATAGAGTATTTCTTTGATACTGATGTATCTTTCGTGGAAAACAGCCGCGTACACCTCGAGGATAAGTAATAACCTCCGGCCAATAGGGAAAACTGATGAATATAAACTTAAATACATTGGCCGCAACAGGGCTGACAAAACACTATGGGAAAAAACTCGTAGTTGACAACCTAAGCCTGTCAATAAACACGGGCGAGATTGTAGGGCTTCTCGGACCTAACGGCGCCGGAAAGACGACGTCTTTTTATATGGTTACCGGCATTGTCAGACATAACAGCGGTTCCATAACCCTTGACGGCGAGGACATAGGCGGCATCCCGATGTATTTAAGGGCAAGAAAGGGCATAGCGTACCTGCCGCAGGAAGCGTCCATATTCAGAAAGCTGACCGTGCGGGAGAACATCGCGGCAGTCCTGGAACTTGCCGGCGATGGGGCGCGGCAGTCCGGCAAGGAGATTAACGAAACAGTTGACAGGGTGCTCGATGAGTTCAATATTGGGCATATTGCTTCGTCCGTAGGCTATACTCTGTCAGGCGGCGAGAGAAGGAGGACAGAGATAGCGCGGGCAATAGCCATGAATCCGGTTTTTATTCTGTTTGATGAACCCTTTACCGGAATAGACCCGATAGCTATTATCGATCTGAAAAAAATGCTGAACTACCTGAAGAACAAGGGCATCGGCATTCTTATAACCGACCACAATGTGCGCGATACGCTGTCAATAACCGACAGGGCATATATAATAAATCACGGACGGCTTCTGGATGAGGGTACGCCAGAGAAAATCATAGATAACTATGCCGTAAAAAAGGCCTATCTTGGAGAGGGTTTCACGTTATAAATGGCACTTGAGACACGATTAGAAGTAAAGCTGTCACAAAAGCTTATCCTGACGCCCCAGCTTCAGCAGGCTATTAAACTCCTGCAAATGCCCCAGCTTGAGCTTTCGCAGGCCATAAACCAGGAACTGGTGGAAAATCCATTTCTGGAGGAACTCTCCGAAGATATACAGGATACATCCCCGGACGATTCTCACGATGCCGTTGAAAAGCCGGAAAACACCGGCGATGTCGAAGGCGATGTCGAGATGTCAGACACGATAAGCACGTTTGCCGTGGACGATTATTTTGACGAAAGGGGAAGCGATGGGCGGGACCTGGGATATTTCAGCTCCGGCTATGTCGATAAACCCGGCTTTGAGACCTTCCTGACAACAACCACGGGGCTTACCGAGCATTTGAAATGGCAGCTTGACATGACAAACGCCTCAGACGATGTTAAAGAGGCGGCAGAGATGATAATAGGAAACATAGACGAAAACGGTTACCTGCAGGCAACCACAGAGGAACTGGCCAAAATCCTGGGGCTAACGGAGGAAATAGTGCAGAAGGCAATAGCCTTGGTGCAGAGATTTGACCCCATGGGCATATGCGCTCGTAATATTAAGGAGTGCCTGCTTATTCAGATAAAGATGCTGAAGCTCAGAGGAACTCTGGTCGAGAAAATCGTTCAAAACAATCTTGAAGACCTCGAAAAGAACAGACTTGCAGCCATTGCCAAACAGTATGACGCGGTACTGGAGGATGTCCACACAGCCCTTCACATAATCGAAGGTCTTGAACCCAAACCCGGCAGAAAATTCTCAAACGTGCAGGTCTCCTACGTGGTGCCAGACGTATATATCGATAAAATTGACGGTGAGTACCGCATACTCTTAAACGACGACAGCATCCCCCGCCTGCGGATAAGCAGTATGTACAAAGAGCTGCTCACACAAAAAAACACCTTTGACAAGACAGACAAGCAATACCTTATTGACAAATATAAATCCGCAATGTGGCTATTGAGAAGTCTTGACGAAAGAAATAAGACTATTTACAGAGTAACCGAGAGCATCATGAAATACCAGATGGACTTTTTTGAAAAGGGCGTTGAATTTCTAAGGCCGCTGAACCTCAGAATTATCTCGGAAGAAATCGGCATTCACGAAAGCAATATAAGCCGTGTGACGTCGAACAAGTTTATCTCCTGCGCCCACGGCATGTTCCCGCTTAAATATTTCTTCAGCAGTTCCCTCTCAGGAGACGAAGGCAGCGTATCGTCAACCAGTGTAAAGGACCTGATTAAGACGATAGTCGGGGAAGAGGACAGTGCAAACCCCTTGACCGATCAAAGAATAGTGGAGATATGCAAAAGTAAGAATATCAACATAGCAAGGAGGACACTTGCCAAATATCGGGAAGAGTTGAAAATCCCACCTCATACGAAAAGGAAGAAGCAGCACATGTAGCCCATAAGGCGGCATGTGTGTGGAGTTTAATTTAATAATTCAGGAGGTTTTTTATGAACATAACTGTAACAGGCAGGAATTTTGACATAACTGCTCCAATAAGGTCATATGCGGAAGGGAAGATCCATAAATTCGACAAGTTTTTAAGCGCCGACTCTGACGCCCTGGTCACAATGTCCGTAGAGAAATACAGACACAAGGCAGAGGTTGTAATAAAATCAAACGGCATACAAATCCAGGCAGAGTCAATAACGGGCGAGATGTACTCATCCATAGACGAGGTGGTAGAAAAGCTCGACAGGCAAATAAGAAGGTACAAAGAGAAAATAACATCTAAGCGCAAGGGCGGCGGAAAGGGCGTACATGTCGAAGACGCCGCGTCCACCTCTGAGCGCATAAGTATTATTAAGAGAAAGAAGTTCGATATGAAACCCATGGATGCCGAAGAGGCCGCCATGCACATGGACCTGCTCGACAAGGACTTCTATGTGTTCACGAACGAACAAAGCGGCGAAATCAATGTAATATATAAGATAGCCGACGGAGATTTAGGTCTCATAGAGCCGGTAAAATGAAATCATCCCTTGTCATTGTAACGGGGCTTTCCGGGGCCGGCAAGACAGTTACCCTTAGGGCACTGGAGGATGCGGATTATTTCTGCGTCGATAATCTGCCCTCCTCGCTTATCTATGAGTTTATAAAACTCACCGCCCTTAGTTCAGAGAAAATCGCCGTAGGAATTGACATCAGGGAAAAGAGTTTCTTAAAAGATATAGATAAAGTAATAAAGAAACTCAGGGATGCTTACAGCCTCAATTTAGTGTATCTCGAGGCCGAAACAGACATCATTATCAGGCGGTATAAAGAGACCAGAAGGCCGCATCCACTGTCTAAGGCGGCTAAGGGGAATATAGAAAAGGCTATCTCTATGGAGCAAAAGATGCTTACGTTCCTTAGAGACGAGGCCGATTCGATTATAGACACGTCAGCCTTTACTCCGCACGGCCTGAGGCAGTACATTACAGCCTCGCTTGGAGGCCTGAGCGCCGACTACTTAAAGTTCACCATTATATCGTTTGGTTTTAAGTTCGGCATCCCACAGCACCTTGACATGCTCCTCGATGTGAGATTTCTCCCAAACCCCCACTTCATAGACGAGTTGCGTCCTTTTACAGGGTTAGACGAACCGGTTAAGAAATATATATTCGGCAGCGCCGTAACGGCGGAGTATATCGCGAAGATTGAAGACCTCATGGACTTTTTGATCCCTATGTATAAGAAGGAGGGCAAATCCTCATTCACTTTGGGAGTAGGATGTACCGGAGGGAGGCACCGCTCACCGGCAATCGTTGAAAGGGCTGCCGAGTTCTCAAAGAAATATGATATATCTATTGAAGTAATTCACAGAGATATGTGACTGAGACGCCGTCTATGGAAAAGACATCGTGCGAATATATAAACGACTTCCTGTATTTTATAGTGAAACCCGGTGATGGCGAGGCGTTGACGTATTGTTCGGGCGTCAATATATCGCGTTTTACTCCATTGACATCGGGGAAACACCGGCTTGGACAGAATATCGTGATGAAAGGGCTTCAGTCGTTGAACTTAGAGCTTCGTTCGTATATCCTGTCACTTGGGGCTGAGCCGAAGACAATAAGAGGAGGCAGATGCGACGGCGTCAATATTCGCTCTTATGATGACCTTTGGAACTCGGAGGCCTTATCGATAGAACACGTACCGGAGGATTTCAGAGCGGCAGAGGTTGTCAGGTTTGCGGTGAAGAATTTTCTGAGGATAGTCCTGCCGCAGTGTGTGCCGCCGAGTGAAATACCCGAAGAGCCGCTCGACCCCATAGGGCTTCAGGCATGGCTTTACTCGCGCTGCAAGACATGAGTACTGTAATAGCTGCGACTATTTCACTATTCCTATCAGCTTTGACAGCAAGTCTATTGCCTTCGGATTAGTAAGCAAAACCAAAAAAGCAAGAATTATGAAGTAAAGCCTGATTTTTGCGTCTAATTTGGTTTCAAGCAACAGTAAATCGGCCTTAGTGGCAAGTTCTTTCGTAGATTCACCGTCAACATTGTTCACCATATTTAAATTTAAAATCACGATAAAAAAGAACCGTGCCTCTATCCACTAAATACCTTTTTCATTTCTTCTCTATCGGCAATACGCTCCAATGCCTCTTCTTTGGATATAGACTCACTTGAACCGTCAAGGGCAAGCATATAATCAATTTTTGCCCATAATCCTTCGTTTTGTATGGTTGTATCCCACGGATGGTTAGGCAGGTGAGCTTCGTCTACCATATCCCTAACTTTTACTTCATGAAACAATAACGCTACTTTTTCGAGAATTCGTAATTCCCTTTTTGTGAAATACTGATTGTCAAATTCTTTTATAGCTTGTATTACCTTAAAATTATTTGCAGTCCTTATAGAAATGTTTTCCTTCATATCAGGGTTTAGCGCGTCATTACTGAGTTCCCTGTGAAGTGATGAAGGAACCGGCCCAAACTTCCCTGCAAGGTAATCATCCATGTCTGTTACCGACATGCCGGTCTCTTTAAAATGTAAAAAATCAAGGTAATACATTAACCAACAAAGTTTTGCAATACCGCAGAACTTTGTCTTAGTCACAAAATAAATTATGGCATTAATCATCTTCTCTCTATGGTGTTCTATTAACATATTCCTAGTATGTGATACCCCCATCATTATTGTCAATGATTATCAACCGCCTCAACACCTACGGCATATTAATCCTCAGGTCATAGCTTCCTACGGCCACATCGGCGGCTAATCCCATGTCCCAGAGCAGGCCTGTCACCTTTGACCTCGCCTTTTCGGGTATCATAAGGATGAGTTTTACTCCTTTTTGTGACAAGGACTTCCAGTGTTTTGCCTTTTCGGCGTTTATCGTCTCCTCTGTCTCCACTTCTACGACGGCCATTGCCATGCCGTAATTCTTCAATATTAAATCCGGATAAAATCCTTCGAACTCATGTTTCTCTTCTCCGTCAAGATTACAGGTAATCTCTGTATATTGTCTGGACAGCCTGTTTTGTAAGTGTGTTACGAGCCAGTTATGAAATACCTTTTCCGATTCCATATTTCTTCACCTTATATCCGATTTGTCTGGGCGTGATGCCCAGTAGTTTCGCTGCCTTGGCGTGAACCCACTCTGTGGTTTTGAGGGCTTCTATTATTCCATCCTTTTCCGCCTGGTCCAGCGGCATAATCCTATGCTCATAGACTTTGCCGGTCAGGGTTCTTATATTTAACGGCAAGTTCTGTGGTTGTACTGTCTTTCCAGGGGACATGATGACAATGCGTTCTATTGTATTTTCGAGTTCCCTGATGTTGCCAGGCCATGAGTACTCAGCCATCGCCCTTACCGCCTCCGGCGATATTTCCACATCCTCTGAATTTTCCTTGTTGAATTTATCAAGGAAGAAATCAATCAACTCGCCAATGTCTTCAGTTCTTTGCCTTAACGGCGGCAGGAACATCGGCACTACGTTGAGCCTGTAGTACAGGTCTTCTCTGAAGTTACCCTCGCCAACCATCTGGACAAGGTCTTTGGCCGTAGCGGCAATTACCCTTACATCGACTTTAATTGTCTTTTCCGAGCCTACTCTTTCAAACTCCCTCTCCTGTATAACACGGAGAATTTTGGGCTGAAGCCCCAGAGACAAGTCCCCTATTTCATCGAGGAAGATAGTGCCTTTATGGGCAAGTTCAAATCTGCCCCTTCTTACAGACGCAGCCCCCGTGAATGCTCCCTTTTCATGACCAAACAACTCCGTCTCCAAAAGTCCCTCGGGTATCGATGCGCAGTTCAGTTTAATAAACGGCTGCTTTGCCCGCGGGCTCATATAGTGGACGGCCTTTGCTATAAGCTCTTTCCCTGTGCCGCTTTCCCCTGTTATCAGCACTGTCGCCTTTGAGCCGGCAACCTTGTGGACGGCCTCAAATACCTCCTGCATTATCGGGGATTTGCCAATTACGTTTTCTATCCGGTATCTGCCTTTGAGTTCGATTTTCAGCGTATCCCGCTCGGCTATCAACTCCTGCACTTCATTTTCCACCTGCCGGCTGAGTTTAATGTGCTGGGCTAAAAGCGAGGCTATTATCTTCAATAGTCTGAGGTCTGCGTCGAAAGACGCACCCTCGTCGGCAAACAGCCTGTCAACGCTCAATACCCCAAGTACGTTACTCTTAAACACAATAGGCACGCATAAAAAGGCAATGTTATTCTTTTTTATATTCTTTCTTGAGCCTGTCCTGTTTAGAAACACCGGTTCGTCGCCAACATTTGGCACCACTATGGGATAGCCCGACTTTGCCACCTGGCCGATTATTCCTTCGCCCAGTTTATATCTGCCCAGCTGGAGTTCTTCTATTGTCAACCCGTGTGCGGCCTTTATGATGACCTCGCCTCCTTCGACAAGCGCAACTGTGCCGCGCTGCATATCGAGGAAATCAGAAAGCACCCGCATCGCCCCCTTGAGCGTCTTATTCAGATCTAAAGAAGCCCCCAGCAGCTTGCTTATCTCATAAAGCGTCATCAGTTGCTGTGAATGCTTGTTCATTAGAGCAGCCCCCTGTCGTAAAAACTAAAAAATGAGTGTCTTGTGACAATTAAATGGTCGTGAATGGTCATCCCAAGCCGTGCGGCAGTCTCCCTCAGGCTGTTCGTGAGTTTGATGTCATCGTCTGACGGCGATGGAGACCCGGTCGGATGGTTGTGGACAAGGATTAGAGCGCTTGACTTATGCTTAAGCGCGTTTTCAAATATCTTTCTCGGATGCACGACGCAGCGGTTGACTATTCCTTCGGTTATTATCTCCTCCGCAACCACTTCGTTAATCGTATTCAGATAAAGAACGAGAAAATGCTCATCGGCTTTTGAGCCGATGGAAGTCCTCAGGTAGTCAATTATGTCGTCTGGACTATTTACCGCCTTCTTCCTGATTTGCTTCTGTCTTAAGTATATGGTACCGAGGTCTTTGACAAGTTTAATCAGCGTGGCAGTTTGAAGGCCTATGCCTTCGACCTCCATGAGGGCGTCTTTGTCAGCGTCGAGGACGTTTTGAATGCTGCCAAATCTTCGCAGCAGCATCTTGGCCTCTGGCTTGACGTCTTTGCGCATATGGACAAAGGTCAGAAGAAGCT
Source organism: Nitrospirota bacterium (assembly GCA_015233015.1). Classification (GTDB taxonomy): domain Bacteria; phylum Nitrospirota; class Thermodesulfovibrionia; order Thermodesulfovibrionales; family Magnetobacteriaceae; genus Magnetominusculus. Next base: position 52,216 of record JADFYO010000016.1, read on the forward strand.
CAAGCACCTCGTATTCGGCCAGGGAGCTTTCCCCTGCGTCCAGATACCGCTGCCGCAGTCTTGTGCGATGCCCCGCGTAATTAGGCTTGCCAGACTTACCATTATCAGGTTTAGTGTTCATTCAGGCCAGTTTGGGTCTCCATAGCACCCCACGTAAAAATAACATATTTCCATATATCTTATCAATAAAATCGTTTGCACGGGAGATGTCAGACATGAGTGAATTACTTACTGCATTTTGGTATTGTACAATAGTCCATTGACATCACAACTTAAAAAAAATCCCCTAAGTGCCCCACGAAAAAACAGAATATGAAAAGGCAGCCTGTCAACTTATTTGCAACGGAGGGACTGGACTGCTACTTTACCAGGCCAAAGATTCTGGCTATGAGGTCGAGGGCCTTAGGGTTGGTCAGGAGGATGACGAAAAGCAGGATGAGAAAATATATCTTCATTTTCCAGTCTATAGCAGTTAATTTCTCGCTTAACCGGCCTTCAACAGCGGTAATTCTCTCGTTAACAGCGGCAATCTTCTCACTAAGTCTGCCTTCAAGGGAGGTAATTCTCTCATTAAGCCCGCCTTCAAGGGAGGTAATTCTCTCATTAAGTCTGCCTTCAAGGGAGGTAATTCTCTCATTAAGTCTGCCTTCAAGGGAGGTAATTCTCTCATTAAGCCCGCTTTCAACTGAGGCAATCTTCGCACTAAGCCCGCTTTCAACTGAGGCAATCTTCGCACTAAGCCCGCTTTCAACTGAGGCAATCTTCGCACTAAGCCTGCCTTCCAGCCTTGCTAAATCCTCTTTAGTAGCCAGCTCATTCGTTAACTCCTCTTTAATCTCAGCCTTTTTTTGAACAATAAGAGCCTCTGCCCTTATCTCGATAGCGTCAATAGAAGCCGTTAATACCTTCCCGAACTCACGAGCCTCTTCTTTGCCAATCTTCCTTTCAAGCAGGTCGTACATCTCTACCGGTAATGTCGTAGCCATAGTTTGATTATAGCTCAACGGCGAGGGAGAAATCAATTCCCCTAATTGCCGTTCCTGGGCAATAGTTGAATTATACCTTTTACCTCAAGTCCTGTAAACGCCCGCCCCTTTATAACTGCTGCGTTCATAGGGTTTACGTTGCCGCCGCACTGCAGCTTATACGTGTATATTTCTACCGGAACGTCTTTAGCCTTGCCGGTGATTATTCTATCGTAGCCGGTTTTTTCATATGTTACAGCGCATGTGCCGGGCGTGTACTGGTTTAGCAGATTGTCTTTCAGCTCATCGGGGGAATAACCATAGTCCATTGCGTGAAAATCGATAAACCAGTTCTTGTAAACCATGCGGCCGGTGAAGGTTTCTGAAAACGCCGCTCGCAGTGTGCCGTTTCTGTCGTAAGAGAAGAAATCCGGAAGCAAATATATCTTTTCCCCGCTCTCAAGGGCAGTTAAAACACCGTGAGCATATTCGCCGGCCTGGGTCTCTGAAGGGTTGAGCGGGTGAACGCCGCACTGCAGTCCCATAAAATATGGCACGAAAACACAGTTGTCCATCCCTAAGACCGTCGCGTTATCTTTGGCAATCGTTGCATTTTTGAAGAAATCGGCAACGGGATTATACCTGCTGTGAAACGAAAGTGCCGGATAAACGTCCAAAAATAATACGGTTGAAATACTAATCGACACGCCATAGATTAATATGTTTGAAAGCGATTCTTTTATTTTATATCGTTTCAGTAGTTCATCGAGCGCCACAGCCATAATCGGAAAGGACATAAGCCCCGGCCACAGGAAATGCCTGTACTTTACTACGGTAATGTTGCAGTAGAAATCTGAAATCGCTAAAAACTGAATGGCAAACGCCAGAGATATGAGCCTTTTCCTACGGTCATTTACCATGAAAGGCGCCGCAAGGCCAATAAACTGCCCGATAAACAAGATATCGCCCACGCCGTATCTCCAAAACGCAACCCCAGTAGAGAAAAGGTCTGAAAACACACCCAGAAATTGTCCGTCATACGGGGACTTGGTCTTGCGAATAAGGCCGATAAAATGTGAGCTGTCGATGATGAACGATACTATGATGGCAGCACTCATGATTATCCCCACGCGTATCAGCCCCTTTTTAAGATTCGCCGGTATAAGCATGTCAGTCCAGGCGTCCTTAATATCTGCTGATGTGATATACACATAAAACGCGAAAAATGGCAGAAACAGGGTTATCGTATCCTTAGAAAGTATAGCAAGTCCTAACACAATGCCAGAGATATACTTACAGTACGAGGGGCGGCCCTTACCGGCAAGCCACAAGGCGGCGGTCATGTACATAAGGCCGATGAAATCCTCCTTGAGATGAGTAATAGTCATCAGGGCAGCGGGGGTTGCGAATAAAAAAAGCGTTGAGATGAAGGCCGACCTAAACCCTGCGAGTTCTTTTATCCACAGGTAATAGAAAAACAGGCCGGCAAGGGCACTAAGCGCTATAGTTATGGGCAGTGTCAGCTTGCCAAGTATGATGCTCAATGGAACAAGCGTATATCCGGTAACGCACCGCGCGTCGAAAAAACACTGGAGCTTAGAGGAATCTTTAAACACATCCACAGTCTTCATATATAGCACTGTGTCATAATGATATGGCTCTCTAAGAGTAAACGCCAAAAGGACGGCAGAAAAGCAGAGAAACATCATCCCCACAGCAACACTCTCTTTAGTAAGTTTCACGGACTTTACGCCTCCCGATAGCAGGGTTCGTTATCGATTTACTGTATTTTTCGAGTCAGAGACTTAATTCCCAAGTCTGATACCTCTCCAATAAATGTCAATACTAAATTATGATAATCGAATATTACCTGAAAAAGCAAAGACATCCTTATATAACGCATCTGGCAGTAACGTGGCGGCTTGTTACAATGAGCGACAATACATAATTGTAGGATGCTACATTTATGTATCTCTTCCTGAGATAGTAACTGCTTATATATCGGCATGTTACAGGTTGGCATGGTTTGTGATAATGGAACATATGGGTAAAGTTATTGTATCTTTAAAGAATGATATTTTGGTGAAAATAATTCATCTCAAATTGATTTATGAAACTTTTGCACTGCGGTTTTGCTATAATAGCCGCTGAGGCACCAGGAGTGGCAGCTTCTTAAGACCATTTATGAAAAAGGAGTGAACCTATGCCTGTTTTGATAATAAGGAATATAGACAGCGAAGGACCTGGTACGATAGAGGATTATCTTATAGAAAAATCCGTTTCGTACAAAATCGTTGACATTACGCGCGAAACAGCTCCTGAGACAGACGGGTATGACACTCTGGTCATCATGGGCGGCCCTATGAGCGTAAACGACGCTGACGATTATCTCAGACAGGAAGAGGCAATAGTGAAACGTTTTATAGGAAAAGGGCAAAAAGTCCTCGGCATATGTCTTGGCTCGCAGATGATAGCAAAGGCGCTGGGGGCAAGGGTATATAAGGGACCGGCACCTGAGATCGGCTGGTACTCCATAGCCGCTTCCGGGGCGGGAATGGCTGACCCTGCATTTTCTAAGCTTGCCGTGAAAGCCACCCCCTATCTGACAGTTTTTCACTGGCATGGGGAGACCTTCGACCTGCCGGAAGGAGCGGTGAGGCTTGCTTCAAATACGCTTTATCCTAATCAGGCGTTTAAATATGGAAATACCGTCTATGCCCTTCAGTTCCACATGGAGGTAAACAGGGAAATGGTTTACGGCTGGATGAAAAACGAATCCATGGATATGGCAAAACTAAAGGCGGAGACTGAGGAGCTTTATCCGTCTTATTCGGGCCGTGCCTACGCTTTTTATGAAGAGTTTTTTAATAAATAAACGAGGACTGGAGGAATAGTAAGATGAAAAAAATCGAAGCAATAATAAAACCTTTCAAACTTGACGACGTCAAAGACGCCATAAACGCAATCGGAGTACAGGGCATGACAGTGGTCGAGGTAAAGGGATTTGGCAGGCAGAAGGGGCACACGGAGCTATACAGGGGAGCTGAGTACGTTATTGACTTCATCCCTAAGATAAAAATAGAACTGGTAGTTTCCGACAGCATGGTTGAAAAGGTAGTCGATACAATAGAAAAGACGGCAAAAACCGGCAAGATAGGAGACGGAAAGATATTTATATATAACATTGAAGACGCCCTGAGAATAAGAACGGGCGAAAGAGGCGATGTAGCCCTTTAATCACCATCAATATACTAAATTCAGGAGGTTAACAAATGACACCAAAAGAAGTACTCGCGTTGGCGAAGAAAAACGACGCAGTGATGGTAAACCTGATGTTTGTAGATTTCCCGGGGTCGTGGCAGAATTTCTCCGTACCCATTGGGCAGCTCAGTGAAAAGTCGTTCGAAGAGGGTTTTGGATTTGACGGCTCCTCGATAAGGGGATGGCAGGCCATTAACGCCTCGGACATGCTTGTATTGCCCGACCCTGAAACGGCTATCATGGACCCTTTCAGGCAGTACCCGACTGTGAACCTTATTTGTAATATATTAGACCCTATAACCAAGGCGTCCTACACCCGCGACCCGCGCTACATAGCCCAGAAGGCACATTCCTATTTACAATCCACCGGCATTGCCGACACTGCATACTTCGGGCCGGAGGCGGAGTTCTTTATCTTTGACGACATACGCTACGACCAGACGACAAACAGTGGTTACTACTATATTGATTCTAAGGAAGGCATCTGGAACACAGGCAGGGACGAAAAGCCAAACCTCGGCTATAAGCCTCGCTATAAGGAGGGATACTTCCCCGTATCACCGAATGACTCGATGGAAGACCTGAGAACGGAGATGGTCATAACGCTCCAGAAATGCGGCATCGAAGTAGAGGCACAGCACCACGAAGTTGCAACCGGCGGACAGGCAGAGATAGACATGAGGTTCTCACCGCTTGTAAAAATGGCCGACTGGCTGATGATATTTAAGTATGTGATAAAAAACGTGGCATATAAAAACGGAAAGACCGCAACTTTTATGCCTAAGCCCCTGTTTCAGGACAACGGCTCAGGGATGCATGTGCACCAGAGCCTGTGGAAGGGAGGAAAGCCGCTGTTTCCCGGTAAGGGATACGCAGGATTAAGCGAAATGGCCCTGCACTATATCGGTGGCATTCTCAAGCACTCAAAGGCGATTGCGGCAATAACGAACCCTACGACAAATTCATACAAGAGACTGGTCCCGGGATTTGAGGCCCCCGTTAATCTGGCCTACTCGGCACGAAACCGTTCAGCCTCGATAAGAATACCGATGTACTCACCGTCGCCAAAGGCAAAACGCATCGAGGTGAGATACCCCGACCCATCGTGCAATCCATATCTGGCATTTACGGCGATGTTGATGGCGGGATTAGACGGTATAGAAAACAGGATAGACCCGGGCGAGCCTCTCGATAAGGACTTATACGATCTCGAGCCGGAGGAGTTGGCCACTGTACCGCAGATGCCGGGAAGCCTTGATGAGGCATTAAACAATATCGAGGCCGACCATGAGTTCCTGTTAAAGGGCGACGTATTTACGGAGGACGTGCTGAAGACATGGGTAGCCTACAAGTGGGAAAAAGAGGTTGACGCCATGAGACTAAGGCCGCACCCGTATGAGTTCTACCTGTACTATGATGTGTAAAGACACTTAATAAGAGTGACAATAGTAGGAGTAATTGGTGGAAGGGACGTAAGTCCGTGGCACCTCGGGGAAGCCGAAGAGGTTGGCAGGCTGATAGCATTAAAGGGCGGCCTGTTAATCTCCGGCGGCCTCGGGGGCGTCATGGAGGCCGCCTGTAAAGGCGCGAAAAAAGCTGGAGGCCTTACAGTAGGGATATTACCGCAAGGGGATAAAAGGCACGCCAACCCGCACGTAGATATACCAATAGCAACCGGAATGGGCGCGGCCAGAAACGCCATAATAGCCCAAACCGCAGACGTGTTCATAGCCATAGGCGGCTCATACGGGACACTCTCCGAAATAGCCTACGCCCTCCAGTTCAATAAACCAGTAATAGGGCTTGGGACATGGGAGATTGAAGGAGTAATTACCGCAGGAACCGCGGCTGAGGCCGTTGACAAGGCGTTTAGTTACCATACGTAAATCCTGCTCCAAAGTTCCTTTTAATAATTGATTTTCCTATATTTCTGTGTTATAGTAATATTTAATAATGGAAAAAGAAGAAATCATTCGTGAAATTCAACGTGTCGCCTCTGAAAACAACGGCAAGTCACCAGGCATAAACACATTCAAAAAATTAACTGGAATATCACGAGATGATTGGCGAGGAAAATATTGGCGAAATTGGAATGATGCTCTTAAAGAAGCTGATCTTGAAGAAAATGCGCTACAGAAAGCCTATGACAACGATTCCATTATTCGTAGTATTATTTTGCTAACTAGAAAATATAATAGATATCCTACCCTCGCCGACATAAAACTGGAAAAAAGAATAAACAAATCTTTTCCTGGTCAGAAACCTGTTAATCGCCTCGGCACAGCAAAAAACGTCTTGAACTCGTTAGAGAATATGCAAAAATGAATAGTGAATATTCAGACATCCTTCAGTTTTTACCAGACCCCAAGCCAGCTGATTTTAAGGATAATCTTGAGACGCAAGATATGGAAAAAACTAATGGTTTTGTTTACATGGTAAAAGAGCAGTACAGTAAAAAATATAAAATTGGAAAAACATTTGATGTGCCTCGACGCCACAGGGAAATTAATCTTGAACTTCCGGGAGATTTGAAAAAAATACATTCCATACAAACAGATGACCCGGCTGGAATCGAAGCATACTGGCATAAACGTTTCGAGAAAAAACGAACCAAGGGGGAATGGTTTGCCCTCTCCCATGATGATATAAAAGCATTCAAGCGACGAAAATTCATGTAAGGGTTTGCCAAAATAAAATGAGAAAACATTATGGACGGTGACATAGTTGTCATTCTAAATTTCGATCATATGAGAAAATATAATATTTGTCATTCCTGCGAAAGCAGGAATCCAGTTATTTTCTGATAATAGTTAAACGCAAAATATTTATTATATATTTATTAATGTGTTGTATAAGGGTAATATCTATTTTCTTAAGGACTGGATTCCTGCTTTCGCAGGAATGACAGACTTATTAATATTACTCATTATGCATAAAAAAAGGAGTGAAATATCTATGAAGATAAAATTAAAAACCGTACCGATTTTTAACAACGAAGACGAAGAAAGAGAGTTCTGGAGTATCCACGATACATCGGAATATTTTGATTATGACAAGGCTGAAGCGGCTGTTTCCCCAAACCTGAGGCCTTCGACGAAATCTAAATCAGACTGCCGGATACGCTTATAGCGCACTAAAGATGATTGCCAATGAAAAGGATGTCTCTTATCAATCGCTTATTTTAAGTATATCTTACTGAAAAAATTGAACAGGGGATTAAGATTAGATAGCCCCTGCGCGATTTAAGCACAGATAAATGAGGGATGTCAAGAGCGTTGACAGGAAAATATTTATGTGATAAGATAAAGGTATGAGCGTCATAGCGATACCTAAATCACTACGTGAGAAGTTAGGCGACGAGGCTACTGAAGACCTTGTTAAGATTATTAATGAGGCTGACTTGTCTTCCCGAAAGGATTTGGTTACAAAAGCAGACCTTGAAGCCGCCAAGTCAGAACTCTTGAAATGGTCGTTTATCTTCTGGGTGTCGCAGATTGGCATACTGATAGCCGCGTTAAAGTTCTTTGTAAAGTAATTCATCCCATAATCCCAAACCAGTTTTCCCTTCTCTCCGGCTTGCCAAGTTCCTGGACCTCGACAAACTCAACTTCGGGAAGTTTTTGTATGACGGCTTGAGCAATTTTATGCAAATATCTCCGTTGAGAAGTTTATTTCGAGGTCATCTTCCAAACGCCGTCCCATGCGGCAGGGGGTTCAGCCTTCAGATGTTCGCATCTTTCGACGTAGATTTGCGATAGTTTATCGCCGGGGTGCAGCTTCAGGGATTCCCTGAATGACCTTACGGCGCGGTCCCAGTCTCCAGACTGGTAGGCCTTTCTACCCTCTCTGAAATTGCCAGCTACCTCCATAAGACTTGGAAATGTCTCCTCAGTATGATAATCGAGGACTTCATATATCCTCACGGCTTTCGTCTTTCCCTTCACTATAACATCGTCAATATCGCGAACCTGATATATGCCGCGCAGTTTGTGATAGGTGTTTTCGGAGATGAGAATTTTCGCGCCGTACTGTTTACACGCCGACTCAAGCCTCGACGCCAGATTGACACCGTCTCCTATCATCGTAAAATCCATTCTTTTGGGCGAGCCAATATTCCCGGACACAACGGTATCGGTGTTGAGGCCGATGCCTATGTCTATGGGTTTCATCTTGTCGGCGTTGCGCTTGATATTCCACTGCCACAAGGACTTGAGCATCGCGATGGCGCAGCGCACCGCCCTGTCCTCGTTATCGTCATACGTGATAGGCACTCCGAAGCCCGCCATAATGGCGTCGCCTATGAACTTGTCCAGCATTCCCCCTTCGGCCTGGATACATTCCATCATCAGGGTAAAGTACTCATTAAGGAGGCTGACGGTGCCGTGCGCCCCAAGCTCCTCTGTAAATGTGGTGAAACCGCGAATGTCCGAGAATAACACCGTGGCCGGCGTACTCTTGCCTCCTAAAATATCGTCGCCTCCGGCGAGGAGCTGATCGGCCAGCGCCGGGTCCATATAACGCGACATCGTTGACTTCATACGCTTCTCGCCGGAGATGTCCTCCAGGATTATCATATTGCCGAGCTTTTTCCCCTCGCCGCTTACCAGCGGCAGCGCCGTAACGTTGGCCGAGACACTCTCACCGTTAAATATAAGTACGGCATCCATGGTTATCTCAGCACTACGGGTCTGCTCAACCTGCCTGACCTTATCGACAATCCATGAGTTTTGACCTGTGAAAAATGTGCCCGTCTCCTTGCCGATTATCTCATCGATGTCTGTCTTTAATATGCGCAGCCCCGAGGCGTTGCATGTGATAATCTTTCCTTCCTCATCGAGCGTAATAACGCCGTTACTCATACTTTGGAGCATACTTTCATTATAATTCTTCATATTTTGAATGTCGTTAAAGAGTTTGGCATTCTCGAGGGCGATAGAGATCTGGGCGGTAAATGCCTTCAGCCGTGACTCGTCCTCATCGGTGAACGGCCCTCCGCGCTTATTCAACACCTGTGTGACGCCTATAACTTTGCCCTGCTTGTTTGCCACAGGGGTGCAAAGTATAGAGCGCGTGAAAAATCCCGTCTTATAATCGAATGCGGGATTAAAACGCAGGTCGGCATACGCATAAGGGATATTTACGGACTTGCCGCTGGTAAAGACCGCCCCGGCAATGCCTAAATGATTGGGGAACCGTATCTGGGTGACAGCTATTCCCTCGCCTACCATAGACCATAATTCATTGGTCTTAGCGTCATTGATAAAAAGTGTCGAGCGCTCGGCGTGGAGCATCTTCGTTGCCTCGCTCATCACCTTCTGGAGCAGCGTGCTCAGCTCAATCTCCGACGTGATGTCGGCCACTATGTCGAGGAATTCCAGTTCCTGGGCGCGTGAGCACTGCATCTGCTCAACGAACTGGGCTGTTTGCAGCACTATTGCCGCCTGTGTGGTCATTGCCTCGAGGAGATTCATATCATCTATGGCAAACTTACCCGTCTTTTTATTCAGGATCTGAACAACTCCAAGCACCTCAGCCTTTCCCGTAACAATCGGGACGCAAACCATGTTTCTGGTTTTAAAGCCCGTTTGCTGGTCGATTTCCCGATTAAACCGCTTATCTTTATAAGCGTCGTTGACAATGACGCCTTTAGCCATCTTAAAAACGTCGCCGGCGATACCGCTCGTATTGAGAAACCGAATTTGGCGTTTAAACCCTCCCTGGGCTACAATGGAGTATAGCTCGCCTGTACATCTGTCATTGAGGAACAGGGAGCCGCGCTCAGCTGAAAGTTCAGCAATGGCCATACTAACAAATACTTCGAGAATCCCATCCAGAGAGTCGATTGCGGCAAGCTTATGCGATATACCAAGCAGCATCTCCGCTTGTTTAAGGCTCCTTTCAAGCACCTGGAGATTGGTCTGCAAAGTATCCTGTCCGGCTGATGTATTGTTGTCTGATTTCTTTTTCATACCCGTGTGTGCTTGTCCTCTAATTCCTGCCTAAGCGTCTGAATAGTTTTTTGCAACTGATTTATTTCACTTCGATGTGCCGCGCGTTCATCATCGAGGCGTTTATCAAACTCAAACGACATTGCCTCCATCTCATGGCGCATAGCCGCGACTATTGCCTTAATCTGATTTGTCTCATCATTCATAGAGGCGGCAGTTTTCTGTACCTCCTCGTCTTTTTCATTGCCCAGACGCTGGAGTTCCTTTCTCAGCTCTACAATGGTGGCCTGAAGCTGGGCAATTTCGGCGTTTGCCGCAATAGCAGCCCTTCTGATAAAGTCATCTCTGTCATATTGAGAGAATTCGAGCTGTTTGCGCATCGCCTCTATTGTATCTTTCAGATACCGGTTCTCTGTAAGAGCGCCCTGCAGTTCGTCTTCAATTTCAAGATCTCTTTGCATATCGGATATTGAATATTATCATAGAAGTGGTAATGTCCGCAATAAAAAAGAAACTCCGCCCACAATTCTCAATATATTTCAAAATCACGGGGATATCAAAAGTCCCGGGGACGATAGCAGACCTCGACGCCTCCGACGCCATCACACACCGCGCCACATCTCAGAGGCCATTCAGTACAGGACGCTTGACAGGGAGGCGATTTAGAGATTTCAGAGTTTTAGGATGTTCACCATTATGTCCCTAATCAGACGGATAAATAGGGGGAAAGTTCAGGTCCGATGCAGCTATGAATGGCTAATGCTACAAACTATTGTTATTTTTCTGCAAAGCTGATCTAATTTCATCTAAAGTCTCTTCTTTATATTTCATTGCGACATTGACAAAGATTCTCCCTCTCCAAATAAGAAAAAGCGGAAAAAACACCATTACAAGCGATAAGGCATAACCAATTGCAAAGCAAGAGTTTGAAGTGTAAGACAGCAATTCTCGGTGAAGTAAAAATGCAAGTAAGGAAGGGGGAAAAGAGAGGGAGTAAGAAATATTTTTCGCGCAGCGGGAGTATATACATATATATAGTCTAGATTTTTTTAATGATGTATGTTTA
>JADFYO010000017.1 GCA_015233015.1 Nitrospirota bacterium
TGCCGGAACATGCAAAATTAGAAAAATTAGTACGTGGAACTACCTTGCTGCGGTTGTTGAAGCATATCGTAAAGGCATTGCTATACCAATGATTCCACAAGCATTATAATAGCGGGTGAACGGTTACCACTTTATTGATATTTATTGGTTATATATTATTAATTAAATTCTCTTGCTCTTCTTCTCATTTTTGTAACCTTACCCGGCTTTACCGACATAAATAGCTTTAACGTTTCCTCTGGCTTTAAAGGGCATAAGGATAGACGTTTAAGTCGTTCTTACTCCTTCTATTGTTTTGGCATTTTAGCCTCCTCTATTGATTAAAGGTGTACTCGAAATACTATTTAATAACCTATGATAAAACGAATGGAAGTGATTTTTTGTATCTATAGGTATTTTTATTGGAATTAAAATATCTTTTAGAGTTTTGTTAGCCTGTCTTCCATAGTTGTATTTATATTTATTTGCTCTAATATATTGAGCATAAAAAAGCATTTCAACGACACTCATTTCATGCTTTGGTGTTAGTACCAATACATGAAACCCTGTATAATAAGGCAACGGTTGATAAAATGTTGACAAAACAGAACCACCTACCGCAACCGACAATGTATGCACAGGGTTTACGTCTATATCCAGTTCTTTTTCTACATAAGCAGAAACACCATTGTTTTTTTCAGTACGGGAAATAAATGGAATCGCATTATTGTCTGTACTCTTGCATTGTATTAAATTAATAAGTTCTAAACTATTACCATATTCAACGGTAAACAACTCAATTAGTGGAGTTGTTTTTGTTTCAGCAATTTGGAATGATTGATAATCGCCAGAATTTAATGTACTGTGATCTTGAAGTAATCTTTTATTCGTAAGTGAAATATTTTGAAATCCCATTGGCATTTCAGCTGGAATGAGGATATCTTTTAATGTTTTATTTGCTGCTCTTCCATAGTTGTATTTATATTTATTTAATTTGATACAATAAGCATAAAAAAGCATCTCTTCTTTGCGCATTGTTCTTTCCGGATAAAGGTAATATAAATCTCTTCCACTATAATATTCGTCATCTTGATAAAAAGAAGCTAAAACAGAACCACTAACAGCAACAGAAATCGTGTTTGCAGGGTTGGGTACAATATCATCTACTTTTTTTACATAAGCAGAAATGCCATTATTTTGTTCTGTCCTTGAAATGAACCTGACACTATTTAAGTCATTTTTTTTACATTCCTCAAGATGTACCAACTCAAGATTAACTCCATAAACAGGAGTAAACAATTGTTTTATAGGGACAAGATTAATCATTTTTTAAAAATAATTCATTAAATAAAACATACATTTTTATGCTTTTATAAAAATCATCCATTGTCAGTTTTGAATAATCTGTTTCCATGTATGCTTCTGCACACCATTCATCTTTGGCCGTAACAACTTTATTTACGCTAAACCCTATCTTTGCTTTTCTATTAATATAAGATTCTACCCATTCAGCTTTAATGTTTTCCCATTTACCAAAAGCATCAACTCTACCTTGATTCTTTCGTTTTACAAAACCATCATCTTTGTAATAACCAAAATAAGTTTCTTTATTTAAAGGGTGCGGTTTATGTGCAGTAAATATCATTACACAAGTTACTACGCCAACATCTGTATTATAAAACAGTTCATCAGGCATTGAAAGCACTGCTTCTAATGTATGTTTTTGCAAAAGATACTTTTTAAGTTCATAAATTTTTCCTTTTTGTGATAGTGCGGCTTGCATAGGTACTATTGCGATGCAAGTACCACCAGTCTCTAATACCTCTAAATTGTTTATTACAAATTCTAGTTCTTCGGGGTCTTTCTTTTTGTCTGCTTTATATGGAGGATTTAAAAACCCAACAATCGGTTTGTTCATTTTTGCTTGTTCCATGATTGCTTTATCAAAACAATTCCCTTTGATAATATTTGTTTTCCCATCTTTATGAATATACATATTGGAACAAGCCAGTGCAAATATTCTTGCTCGATATTCTACACCTATTAATTGTGTACTTTTTATTTGTCTTTCTTTAATGATGTCCCCTTTTGCATCCTTCATCATTTTGCTCAAGGCTGCAATTAAAAAACCACATGTGCCTGCACAATTATCATAAATAACACTATCTTTGTTAACCATCGCTAAATCACTAAACAATTCTGTTATATGTGAAGGAGTAAGTACAATCCCCGATTCTTTATCACGGTTTGCATAGCGCAAAAATTCAACATATAATTGCCCTAAGACGTCATAATATTCATGTGTTTTTATAAAAGAGTTTATATTTTTATCAATACTATCTATTAAGTTTCGTAATACTCCTTGTTCTGTTGACAATGCTGTATCAGTTCGTATAAAGCTAAATTGAATATTTAGATTATCTAAATATTCACTCCTTAAATTTGCATCTCGTAAAACATTTGAAACTGTATTCACTAAATAATTTGCCAAGTCTTCTGGTTTATCATATTCTTTATATGCCTTACAAAAAGCCTTGTCGGTCAAAGCAATAAGTACACTACTAATTAATAAACTTCTATCACCCGCTGTTGTTTTATAGTGATGTAAATTATTATTTAACTCACTTGAGTATTGACGAAGTGCAAATAAATCCTGTCTAACTTTCTCTTCACTCTTAATATATCCACTTAAATAACTATCAATATTTAATAATTTATCTCCAAATTTCGGCACCGCTTTTTTTTCGTTTTTTAAATGTAAATAGTGAGAAACTATTAATTCTTTTTGATTTTCTCCGCTTACCGCAATAGCTAAAACATCAAATTCTTTTGCAAGATAGGAAGAATAAAGTAATACTCCATCAACAGCATAGTCAGAATATTTATCTTTATTCGCGCTTTCATGCTTGGTTATATCCGCCTTACATTCAATAACTATAAGAAAATCGTAATTTTCTTTTAATGTAATTAGAAATTCAGGAAATCCCTTACCAATCCCTTTTTTTGAAGCCAAACTTAATAATTTATCTATTTTGGGATTATCTGAGTGTTGTTCCTCAATTTCAATTTGGTCTTTGAACTTCTCAAAATGAGAACGCACAATCCTTTCAGTTTTTCTTTCATTCATATCAATCCTGATTCCCTTTAACCAATCTTTTATAACTTAACCGCTTTCCAAATATCCCCTTATAAATCCGTTCCTTGCTATTACAGTTCTAAGTTTGGTAGCACAATCACCATCACAATGAGGACACTTATCAATAAGTACATAAGTAAGATGACTGACAACCCGCATGGTTAAAGCAGTTTAGCGGCAATAATGCCTTCATACATAGGTACTCCTCAGTAATACCATCATGCTAATCTCCCCTTATTAAATCACAGGTGGTTTAACCTTGTCAAGTGGATAATTTCACCCAAGCTCCGATATAGGAATTTGCACGTGCCCTCTGTGTCAATATACATGAGACACTTCCCATCTGTTAAATTAGAGTAGAAGGGCGGGAAGGAGGAAAGGGAATGCTGATCTCGTCTTATCTCTTTAGCAAAAATCGTCACGCTGCTAAACTACTCAATCGTTCGCGTACAAATGGCATGAAATCAATCTGCCGTTGCGCTGTTGCGGCTCCGGCACTATGGTCGTGCAGGGGGTAAATCTCTTGCCGCACCTGGGGTGGAATGGGCAGCCCTCCGGTATCTCTGACGGGCTTGGCGTGTCTGCCGCAGGGTCTTCGGCCCGATGTGGGGTCTGGCCTGCCTTTGCCGCGCCGATTATTCTTGGGACGGATTCTATCAGCATTTGCGTGTATGGGTGCATCGGGTTGTCGAATAACTCCTCCGTCTCCCCAGTCTCCACAATTTTGCCAAGGTACATCACCGCTATCTTGTCACTAAAATACTGCACTACGCTTAAATCGTGGCTTATAAATAAAAAAGACAGCCCGATGTCCTCTTTTATGTGTATCAGGAGATTCAATATCTGCGCCTGTATCGATACGTCAAGCGATGACAGAGGCTCATCCGCCACGACCAGCTCCGGCCCCAGCATCAGCGCCCTTGCTATACATATCCTCTGCCTCTGCCCACCGCTGAATTCATGCGGGTAACGCTCCATCACATCCGAATCCAGCCCTACCCTCTGCAGCATCCCCCTCACACGCTCCCTGTACTCTGATTTCGGCACCGTCCTGTGTATCTTCAACGGCTCCGACAAGGCGCCATATATCTTCATTCTTGGATTTAACGACGCAAACGGGTCCTGAAATATTATCTGGACCGAGCGCCTGTATGCCTTCAGAGAATCCCCTTTGAGCGTCAGGACATCTGTCCCCTTAAACAGCACATCGCCCTCCTGCGGCTCAATAAGCCTCAAAAGCAGACGCGCTACCGTTGATTTGCCAGACCCGCTCTCCCCTACTATCGCAAATACCTTGTTCTCATCAATCGTAAAATCCACGCCGTCAACCGCCCTCACCTGATGTGGTTTCGACAACAAACCACTCCTCATCTGAAAATATTTCTTTAGTCCACGAACTTCCATCAGGTTCATCTCGTGTCCATCCTTATGAAACAACCTTATCGTTTAAGATGCACCGGTTTAAGTGGCCTTTTTCTATTTCTATAAGGGCCGGTTCGGCCTCTTTACACCGCTTTTCGACATAGCCGCATCTGTCTGAAAACTTGCACCCCTCAGGCAGACTGTCCGGCCTTGGAACGAACCCCGGTATGGGAACCAGCGGGATGTGTCTTCCCTTGGGGATGGAGTTCAACAGTCCAATCGTGTAAGGATGAACCGGGTGCTTAAACAGTGTTGCCGTATCGGCACTCTCCATAATCCTGCCCGCGTACATTATTGCAACACGTCCGGCATTTTCAGACACCAGCCCCAAATCATGGGTTATCAGCACCACCGACATGTTAAACTTTTCCTGAATCCCCCTAAGGAGTCTTAGTACCTGGGCTTGAATTGTAACATCTAGGGCAGTGGTAGGCTCATCGGCCAGCACAAGGGCCGGATTGCAGGCTATGGCCATCGCTATCATAACGCGCTGTCTCATGCCGCCTGACATCTGATGGGGATAGTCTCTTACTCTTAGCGCGGGAGATGGTATTTTTACATCACCAAGCAGCTCCGCGGCCCTTGCCATAGCGTCGTTTTTTGACATCCCACGATGCGCCATCAACACCTCGGCTATCTGATAACCCACCGTAAGCACGGGATTAAGCGATGTCATCGGCTCCTGAAATATCATCGATATCCTGTTCCCACGAAGACCTCGCCGTTGCTCAGCCGTCAGTGCAGAGAGCCGTTTTCCCTCAAAATAAATTTCCCCTTCATAGTGTGCATTTTGCGGTAGTATCCCCATGACAGCCGCCGCCGTTACACTCTTGCCGCAGCCGCTTTCTCCAACGACGCCAAATATCTCCCCTTTATCGACATCGAAGGAAATTGAGTTCACTACCTTGAGGTTCCTGTTAAAATATATGCTCACGTTATCGACGCTGAGAAGCGTTCCGTCCCTCATAGCTCAAATATATCCTTCATATGCTCGACTTTTTTGCCTGTGCCCCCAAGTGTTATGCCTATGAGGTCAAATCGCACACTCGGCATACGGCCATGTCTCTTCAGGTATAATCTCGCGGTATTGATTATCTTCTTTCTCTTTTTATAATCGACTGCCTCGCAAGGCTCCCCGAACTCATCGGAGGTCCTTGTCTTGACCTCTATGAAAACCAATTGCTCACCATCCATCGCGATTATATCTATTTCCCCAATAGGGTTTTTATAGTTTCTTTCTAATATGGTATAGCCGCCTTTTTTCAGATAGCGCGCGGCCAGCCATTCTCCGTACTTACCAGTGACCAGTGTTTTTATCATACAGCCAATCCGGATTTAATGTAAAGGGCAGTTGTCGTCTTCATATTTGGATTATAAAGATTTATAAAAAAAACTTCAATACATACATGACGACAACGATACTTTCGTTATGGAAATTGGCCTCATTACCACACCGAAAAAATTCTCTTTATGTTTTTCAGCTCTTCTTCGAACCTCGAGGTCTTTATCAGTTCATAGTCAAATTGAGTTTTTACCTTAAATCCCCGCGGGGTTTCTCGTACGGCAATGGCCCCTTGCTGGTCTGTTCGATATGTAGGAACGTCTCTCAGATTGTACAATACCTCTTTGGTAGGGTGGCCGAAGTAATTGTTTCTGCCAACGCTTATTACCGCAGCCGATGGGTGCAGCCAGGCTATAAATTCCTCCGACGTTGCCCGTCTGCTGCCGTGATGCGATACCTTCAGGACATCCGCCCGTAGTTTTTCTTTCAGCCCTACGAGAATATCTTCACCCTCTGTCTCCAAATCCCCGGTGAACAGAAACGATGTATGCGCCCCTGTTACTTTAACCACGAGGGATGTGTTGTTGTTGGTCTTTTTAGTTGACAAGCCAAGTCCCTCGAGATCGTCGGGCGGGTGAAGGACTAGGAGCGTTACGTTGTCAATGTTTAAGATATCGCCGCGCTTGAGAACTACGTGTCTTCCACTCAGGAATTGCATGTCTGCTTTATTATGGACAATCATGCCGTTGTCAATCAGGTATTTTATATCAAATTTTCTAAGGATATTCGGCAGCCCGCCAATGTGGTCGCTGTCGCCGGGGCTTAGTATCATGGCGTCGAGGGTATTTTTTCCCCTGTAGCGCAGGTATCCCTCCAGCTGTCTGCCGTTGCTGCCGGTGTCTATTGCGATGGCCTTCCCGTTTGGCGTCTCTATAAGGGCTGAGTCGCCTTGCCCGACATCGATAAACGTTACAATAAGCGCATGGGGTGAGGCAGTAAAATAATAAATAAGAATCAGACATGCGGCAGCAACAGAGGCGGCGGCAAATAATCTCCTCTTCCTCATGAAAAAAAACAGCAATACCGCATATGCGGCTATGACAAATATAAACGGGAATGCCTTCACGTTTATGGACGAATATGGAATATGGGCAAACCACTCTATTACGTCGAGCATATTTTTTGTGAAGAGGCCGATGCTTCCGGTAAATGGAAAATATCCGCTTATAAGATATATAAAAGAGCTGAACAGTGCAATAGGCGTTATTATCAGGCACACATACGGCACAAGTATTATGTTGGCCGGCAGCGTAACGGTCGCCCCACTGTGGAAGGCATAGAGGATTATGGGCATCGTTCCAAGCGTGGCAGACAGGGATACTATTATCGTATCCCTGAAATATGCAACGACATGCGTTATGTATGTTTTCATTTTAGAATCTGATTTTTTGATAGAGGAGAAAAATCTGTCTATGAAATAGAACGATGGAATCTTCATACCGTCTGGTTTTTCGTCCTTTGTGAAGTGATAACCGTAGTGGTCGGACGCCAGTCCTATAAACAGACAGGCAAAGAAGGAAAGCTGGTAAGATGCCGTAAATATCGACGTCGGGTCAATAAGCTCTATGATACACGCTGCAAATGCCAGTGTGTTTTTCCAATATCCCTTTCTGCAGAGAATCAGGCCGGTAAGAAAGAACACGCTTATTATAAACGACCTCAGTGCAGGAACATGCATCCCGGAGATTAATAAATACATGGTAACTATGGGGAGTGTCAATATCGCCGACAACTGTTTCGTGCTTATCCTGATTGTCATTCTGAGTAAGAAATTATAAGGCAAGCGGCAGACGATGAGATTGCAAATCCAAAAAATCAGGACAATCAGCGTTCCGAAATGTATCCCTGAGATGCACAACAGGTATGTTTGGCCGGTTGCCCTAAAATCCTCTCTTACCTTGTCGCTTATGCCGGACATATCCCCTATGGTGACGGCTTTCAGGACACTTGGGACGTCGCCCGAGAATGCCGCGTCAAAGCGCTGTGCCAGCAGTAACCTCTGTCTCTCAAAAAACCAGACGATGGAGTCTGAGTTCTTCACTGTTAAGAACTTTTTGACGGTACCGCTTAGCCTTGTATCGAAGGAATAGCTGCCGGGTATCTGAGGAGGTCTGTATAACTGCATACGCATTAACAGCTTGACCTCAGTCCCTGGCATAAAACCTTGGGGACGGCAATAGAACAGGGTGACGGGGTTTTTGAATAAACCCGCAGTAGACGGGGTTCTTACCTCAAAATCCTGTTGAAACGATGGATTTACATTAGTTATAAAGGAATGATGCTCGACTTTTTCAGGCAGGGAGGTAAATATTCCAGTTACGATTAAGCCATCGGGAGGTGGTTTGTAGTTCAGCTCAATTGGCTCATACCGGCTCCATGCGTAGAAAAATCCGGCAAACAAAATAATAAGCAGTTTAAACGGTAGTAAGCCCTTCTTCAGCAGAAATAAACCCAGAATGCAAATGCTTACAATGGCAGCGCATACGGGAAAATACAGCTTGCCGTAAAAGAGCATTACCCCGGCGATGAAAGAGAGAAATAGCCACATCTCAGGACATGGCTCTACTGACCGCCTGCGCTATGTTTTCGCCTAATTGCTCTATTTGCGCCAAATCATTGCCTTCGAGCATGACCCTTATTTTGGGTTCTGTTCCGGATGGCCGTACCAGTACCCTGCCGATGCCTTCGAGTTGTTTTTCCGCAGCGGCAATGGCTGCCAGCACATCCAGGCATTCTTTAATCGGTTTTTTGACCGCGGTTTTTACGTTTATCAGTATCTGCGGGTAGAGCGTAACGTCTGAGACCAGCTCGGACAGGGGCTTACCTGTTTTATTTACGATGTTAAGCACCTGGACGGCCGAGATAGGCCCGTCTCCCGTGGTGTTAAGCTGCAGCATGATTATGTGTCCCGATTGCTCACCGCCGAAGATGCAGCCGGTTTCAAGCATTTTTTCCACAACGAACCGGTCTCCTACCTGAGTGCGCAGGAATTTAATGCCGTGTTTCTGCAGATAGTGCTCAAGCCCCAGGTTGCTCATGATGGTTGACACTACGGTGTCATTTCTTAATCTCCCCGCTGCCTTTAGTTCCTTTGCCCATAGGGCCATTATCAGGTCGCCGTCGACGATTTTACCTAGTTCATCACAAAACAGGGTTCTGTCGGCATCTCCGTCGTGGGCAACGCCTATATGGGCGTGGTGTTTTACGACATACTCGGCAAGTCTGTCTATGTGCAGGGAGCCGCACTTTGCATTAATGTTCTTGCCGTCGGGTTTATCGTTTATGCTGATGACCTGAGCGCCAAGTTCGGCAAGCAGGGTGGGGGTAACCTTATAGGCCGCGCCGTTTGCGGAGTCGACAACTACCTTGAGGCCGTCGAAAATTGCGTCTCTGGGGATGGTCGATTTCACGTACTCTATGTATCTGGCCGTTGCGTCTTCGAGTCTGTATGCCTTTCCTATATTATTGCCGGGGCGGTTAGCCATAGTGAATTTCTCACTCAATACAAGTCCTTCGATCTCCTCCTCTATCGCGTCCTGGAGTTTAAATCCCTCGGCGTTGAATATCTTAATGCCGTTGTCCTGATATGGGTTATGAGATGCGGAGATGACTATGCCCGTGTCAAACCTGAGAGACTTAGTTAAATACGCGATACCTGGGGTTGGCAGCGGTCCTACCAGCGTCACATTCATGCCCATCGAGCATATGCCAGAAGTCAGAGCGCTCTCTAATATATATCCTGAGAGCCTGGTGTCCTTTCCTATTAGTATCATATTTTTACCGCGTTTTTTATGTAGTATCTTGCCTATGGCCATCCCTACTCTGACAACCATCTCAGGTGTGATGGGATACGTATTTACAGCCCCTCTTATGCCGTCTGTGCCGAAAAGTTTCATTTCTTTGCCCCCGTTATTTTATCTGCCGCTATTGTTATTTTAACCTTCACGACATCATTTTGATAGATTAAGCTCCTGTCTCTGAGAACAAGGCGGACAGTTTTCTCGAAGGAGGCGTCCGCGTCCTTTACATTAACTGGTTCGGTTTCGATATATTCTAATTTATTGAGTGCCTGGCGTGAGCCTGTGGCTGAGATCTCTTCCGGTATGACCATTACCTCATCGACGATAAAACCATTTTTAGGTGTGCCCTTCAGGACGGGCTTTATTGGCAGCGACATGGTAAAGACCTCCTCGGTTTGCACTATAACATTGGAGGGATTAAACTTGGCCAGCGTTAATGACGGCGGCAATTTAATATTTTCCTTCGTGAAGTAAAACATTGTCTCACCTTGTTTTACTTTTGACAAATCAACAAACACATTAATGTCTTTGGGGAGGAGATTCTTTACGATTCTCTCCTGCCCTTTTATGGAGACACTGACGAACTTGGCGCTGGTCTTGGTTATTTCGACGCTTTTGGGGATGTTTTTATATTCGATGGGAAGCTCCATTATCACCTCTGTTTGCCCCCTGAGCGTGACAATAAACCACAGAATAAGGGAAAGCACGAGGGTAATCAGTTTTAGCTCCGTATTTTCTGTAAAAAATTTCTTCATTTGCGTTTTTTACCATAGTCTGCAAATAAGTCAGTCAACAAGCCACGCAAATTGGCCATATCGGGTCTCTTTTCTATCTCCCCGGCAATAGCGGTCGATATGGTTCCCGTCTCTTCGGATACGATTACCACTACGGCGTCCGTCTCTTCGGTTATGGCAAGGGCTGCCCTGTGTCTGGTGCCGAGCAGTCTGTCTATGTCCGGCCTGAACGTAATCGGCAGAAAACACCCCGCGGCAACTATCTTATTTCCACTAATAACAACCGCGCCGTCGTGAATTGGCGATGTTGGGTGAAATATGCTGAGCAGCAGTTCCCTCGTAACACGTGCCTCGAGATACGTCCCGATTTCGATATAGTCTTTAAGACTCGTATCCCGCTCGAGGATTATCAGGGCGCCGATTTTTCTGGCCGAAAGGGACGCGGCCGATTTTACTATTTCATCGAGGGATTTCAGTTCCTCTGCCGATGTTGGCCGGAAAAAAGGAGACTTTCCCATCTGCGCCAGCGCACGCCTTATCTCCGGCTGGAACAATACTATGACCGCTATCACTATGTATGCCCAAAAGCTCTGTATCAGCCAATCTACCGTGTATATCTTTAGGTACCCCGCTATCAGCGACATCACAAGAAGCACACCTATCCCTATGAGCATCTCAACGGCGCGCGTCCCTCGTATCAGCAAGAGCACCCTGTAGAGGACCAGCCACACAAGAAGGATGTCCAGTATGTCCTGCCACCTAAGCTGTTCGATTATATACATTTATCTGATTTTCCCACTAGCTGATTACAGTTTCTCCCGTTTATTTCCTTGTAAGCACGATTTTGTGCTTGATAAGGGAGATCTCTTTTATCTGCCCGTCGAAGAACTTTTGCTCGCCGAACAGGTTTTTGATAAACAGCTTGCCGTCTTCCGGGCGTATAACGTCAACGTTTTCCAGATAAAGGACTTCACCTTTGCCGTCATGTTCGTCTATATATACGTTTGCTTCACACATTTCTTACCTCCTCGCATAATAATTTAATCCTCCCGATAAGGCTGTCAACCATGTGAGGCAGCGGCTCCTTACTCACGCCAATGACCTCCACACCCTCCTGATTAAGCGGCAGGAGGAGTTTTTTTGCCTTCGCTCCGGCAATAGCGCCTGCCATGGGGGGCGTCAACTCGCCCATCATAGAGTTGGCCATAACGATACTTATCGGGCCAAGTATAATGTCCACCTTGTTGACGTTTACCGCTATGGCGTTTTCTCCGGTTGCACCCTTGTTGGCCTTTGCCTTGAGCATAGAGGCGGTAGCCGCCGAGTTTGTTCCGAGGGCGACTATCTCGATCTCGTCGCCGAAATCGTCGCGCAGGCGTCTTACTATCACACTTCCTATTCCTCCGCCCTGCCCGTCCACAACCGCTATTCTAAGCATCGATACACACAGATGTATAATATACGTTTTCCACCACTTTTTTAGTATAAATTATTATAGTAAGCGTGTCAAATATTGAAGTCAACAGTAACTTTTTTTTCTTTACTAAGATGGGGTTTAAAGGATACAATTTACAATGAACGGAAGAGACATTGACAAGGATAATCGGCTGAGCTTTTCAGAACGATATGGATATACGAAAGTACGCGACATCATTCAGATAGAATCGGTGGATGACCCTTTAAAAAATGGTCTGTGGAGCGTGTTGGATATTTGTATCTGGCGCAACATAACACCGTGGAGTAATCCTGATTTAAACGCCTACATCTACAGTTCCTCACCCCTTCCGAATAGAATACCCGACAGCTTGTATGATAGACTATGGCGTTACTACTTCGATAAACCAGTAGATGAGATACATAACGACTGGATGAATGCTAAAGAATATCTCAAGAGATATTTCTTTAGCTGTAAATGGTACGAAGTTTATAACTTTATGGAGTTTGTAGCAAAGAACTATACGGACATTAGAAAATCGATGTTTCTTTATAAATGCAACGAAGAGTTGAAGAGGAATAACTCTGCCTATCAATTCATTGGTGATACTATCTCTCGGGTTACTGAACCACAAGAGGTGGAGGAGATTGAACTTGCACTTGATAGTCAAGACAAGAATGGTCCAGTTTCCAAATATATCCTTCAAGCACTGGAAAAGCTATCTAATCGCGAAAAACCCGATTACCGCAATTCGATAAAGGACTCAATTCATGCGATTCAGACATTAGCCGCAAATACCGTCGGCGATGAGAAAGGAGACTTTAGCGTTTTGCTTAGGAAACTACAAGACAAAATGGAGTTGCATCCTGCCCTCACTGAAGCATTTATAAAGCTTTATGGATATACGTCAGATCAAAAAAACGATATAAGGCATCCAAATGGGAAACCCAACCCTGTGAATCTTGAGGAAGCCCGGTTCTTTTTAGTAGTTTGTTCTGCATTTATAAACTATGTCAAGGTGAAAGTTGACGCAAATTGCTGACCATCCAGTCACTGACCAGAGAGTATGCTTCTACCAAGTTGCGTTCATAGAAGTAACAAGATTTTCCAGGTCTGTCATTCCAGCCTACGAGCTGGAATCCAGTCCTTAACGGTGTTTTCTGAAAGACTGGATTCCTGCTTTCGCAGGAATGACAAAATTACTCATATGTTTGCAACTTGGTATTAAACCAATATTAGACATTTTGTCTGATAATATGCGCTGAACATGAAAAGAAGTAAAATCAACATCACGCTGATCATCACAGTACAGGCACTCGCGTTGGCGCTCCTGGGTGCGGCTTATCTCCTTTTTTTCTCCGGCGGCGGCAAACAGAAATCATTTCAGGAAGTGAAAGACGCATACAGACCCTCAGAGGCCGTCCTCCTTGACAGAAACATGGAGGTAATTCATGAACTCCGCGTTGACGCAAAGGGGCGGCGCCTTGCTTGGCAATCTCTTAAAGACATATCGCCGTCTCTCATTCAGGCAGTAATACACATAGAGGACAAAAGGTTCTACGCCCATCGCGGTGTGGATTGGTTTGCCACTGCCTCGATAGCGATAAAGAAACTCACGTCGCACACGAGACGCGGCGGCAGCACTATAACCATGCAGCTTGCCTCGCTTCTTAACGAGGGGTTTTCTAAACCAAAAAAGGGAAGGCGCACATTCGCCCAGAAGATAAGCCAGATTAAGGCCGCCCTCGCCCTTGAGCGCCGCTGGACAAAGGACGAAATAATGGAGGCATACCTTAACCTGGTCACCTTTAGGGGAGAACTCACCGGCATTGGGGCGGCATCGAGGGGGCTTTTCGATAAAGACCCGTCGGGGCTTACGCAGCCGCAGTCCCTGATTTTAGCCGCACTCGTAGGGGCGCCGAATGCCTCATATCAGGCCATTGGGACACGCGGCTGTTTGTATCTGTTTATAAAGGGGCTGAGATGGGAAGACACCTGTGAGCAGATTAAGACGCTGGCATATGAGACCCTCTCAGTTCCCTATCAAATCAGGCCGCGCACGGCCATTGCCCCTCATGCGGCACGCCTTTTGCTCAAGGACGGTCAAGCCGTCTCGACATTAGACGGCGAACTTCAGCGTGTCGTGCTGGAGAGGCTTGACAGACACCTGGCTGCCCTGAAAGAAAGCAATGTATCTGACGGGGCAGTCCTCGTCGTAGAAAACAGGACGGGCGAGATACTGGCCTACGTGGGAAATGGAGGCGGGGCATTTTCAAGCGCCTCTAAGGTTGACGGCATCAGGGCGGTGAGACAGGCAGGGTCAACCCTGAAACCATTTCTTTATGAGTTGGCGCTTGAGCGCGGGTATCTGACGGCGGCATCGATTTTGGATGACTCCCCGCTGAGGATTCAAACTCCTTCGGGGCTGTTCATCCCACAAAACTATGAAAAGGATTTTAAGGGACAGGTAAGCGTGAGGACGGCCCTGTCGTCGTCTCTGAACGTACCAGCTGTCAGGGTACTGGAGATTGCGGGGCTTGATGCGTTTACCGGCAGGCTTAAAGCATTAGGCTTTAAGGGTCTGAAGGAAGACGCGGAGTTCTACGGCTATGCTATTGCACTTGGCTCTTTGGACGTAACCCTGTATGAGCTGGTAAATGCCTATCGTACGCTTGCCAATGGAGGCATAATGGGGGAGATGACCCTAACGCCAGAGGCAAAGCAAACAGAGCCGATGCAAATACTCGATAGCAGGGCTGTCTATATAATATCGAACATACTGTCTGACAGAGGGGCAAGGAGCCTGACCTTTGGTTTTGAGAATCCCCTTTCGACGAGATTCTGGACGGCGGTTAAGACCGGCACAAGCAAGGACATGCGTGACAACTGGTGCGTGGGATACTCTGAGCGCTATACGGTTGGTGTGTGGGTTGGGAATTTCTCAGGCGCACCGATGAGAGACGTAAGCGGCGTAACCGGTGCTGCGCCGTTATGGACGGAGATAATGAATTACCTTCACAGCACATCTACGTCAACGGCGCCCAGTCTCATGGATGGTATTACATCCAAGGTCGTCAGATTTGAAGGTGCCATTGAGCCGGAGCGCCGCGAGCTGTTTATAAAAGGCACTGAACCCATCAGTACCGCCCCCTCAACAGTAAGGCTCAACAGGGAATATGAGACCCCCCATATAACGTATCCACCTTCTGAGACAATAATAGGCCTTGACCCCGACATCGGCGAGGCAAATCAAATGGTAGTATTTCAATACAGCCCACGATATGACAGGCTCACATGGACACTAAACGGCAAAAGGCTTGGCACACACGGCTCGCCGCTGTTGTGGAAACCCAAAAAGGGAAGATACGCGCTTTCGATAATTAATAAGGAAGAGAAAATCCTCGACACAGTATCCTTTGAAGTGCGCTGACATGGTACTGACACCAGATTCGCTAAAATGTTATACTTTGTATCATGGATAGAAGCACCAATAATATGGCAATGGTAGCCGTCGCAGATATTTTGGGGTTTAGTTCTCTGATTGAACAAGAACCCCTCAGTAAGATTGTCGACTATTATATAGAAAATTTTCATAACCACCTCTATTCATCGATTCCCGACTATCTGAATCTGCCTGAATCACCGACACATGAACAGATTGTACTTAAAGGGCTTGTCGGACATGCACATTTTTCCGATACGGTTATTCTCTATTCACTAGAAGATACAAGCTGGGGTCATAGAGCAGTTATTCTCGCTGCATTAAGGATTCTGGCGCAGCAATTAAATGACCCTGCGCTCAGATTCAGAATCGGCATTTCTTATGGTGAATTTTATTGTGACCCGAAGAAAAACATTTATGTTGGCAAGGCGCTTATCGAGGCTCACAAACTGGAAAAAAAACAAAACTGGTGTGGCGCTGCATTGACCGAGATTGCTGATACAAAAATTATCGACAATGACAGACAGTTATTAGTTTCTTATGATGTACCAATAAAAAATGGAAAAACAGAAACACATACCGTCATCAACTGGACATGTGGTAAGCATGACAAAATAGACAAAGACAACGAATGGCTGTTTAGAAAATATATTGATTACAGAGATGAAGCTGAAGCTAAAGCCGCAGAGGAGAAACTCCATAATACTGAGCAATTTCACGCTGAGGTATGTAAAGCATATAATTGTCATGGAAAGAAGCTAAAAAAATAATTATAGACAGGCGGAATTGCTCCACTTTATAGATGCTCTTTGGGGTATAGCGGCTGATTAAGGGGACAGATAAAGGATGTATCATTCTGTCTGATACATCTCTTGTGGCGGCATGTAAACCAGTATTTTTCCTAAAGGTGGATGAGACCATAAAATTATGAAGATGTGCTGTTTTCTTAAAAAAACGCTTGCAAATTGGTGACAAATATGTCAGCATATAGAAATGATGGAAGACGATTTTGAATTGATACTCGGTAGCGGTAACGTGTTCCGCGACTTTGGCCGTCCCGACGCCAGCGCCGAACAGGTTCGCGCCATCATGGCGGCAAAAATCATTGGCGTTCTCGACGAACGCAAGCTCACAACACGCGAAGCCGAAAGATTGACAGGTGTGTCACATTCGGAGTTTTCTCGCATCCGAAATGCGCGGCTTCGGCGCTTTACGATTGATCGGATGATTACGATTCTTGAAAAACTTGACGAAGATATTGAAGTGGATATTACCTTCAAATCGCGTCATTCTTTGCAGAAAGAAGTACACGCCTAAGCGCGATAAAAGAGTGCAAAAAAAATCAGAACGATAGATAATAAGTATTAAAGACGAAGGGGGATAATCCCCCTTCACCCCTGTTCTCGCACACGCTTTATCTATTGAATTTGGGCTGCCGCTCGTTGGCGGCTTCGGTACTCCGGCTAAATGCGTTCTTTACTTTCTTAACCGCATTTTGGCATTAAGTATTAACCAGTGTCAGGATAACCCTCTCTATGTCCGTAAATGGTATCGTAAACTGTGATACGTTAACAGATGGTAAGCCTGTGAGTTCCTTTTTATAATCCCTGCCCTTTCCAAGCAATATCAGGCCGCCGGGTTTAACCATTGGGGACGCCTTAGATATAAACTCACCGGCGCTGAAGAGCGCCCTTACAACTGCGGCATCATATAGGTGTGGTGGTCGAAACGACTCAAGCCTGTCTTCACAGACTATAACATCCTTACCGAGATTCAATTTATGTACGATATGCCTCAAGAACGCGGCCTTCTTGCCCTTTGGCTCAAGCAGGGTAAGTCTGAGTTCAGGCCTGACTATTTTCATTGGAATTCCCGGGAATCCCGCGCCACTTCCCACGTCCAATATCTCGCTGTCACTATCTCTCAATGGAACACTATCTCTCAATGGAATTGTAAACAGCACCGAGTCCAGAAAATGTTTTACCGCTATCCCCTCTTCATCTGTAACAGAGGTGAGGTTGTGAACCTTTGTCCATTTCTGAAGCTCAGAGGCATACGCTGCAAACGCGGCAAGTATCTCATCGGTTGGGTTTATAGAAAGGGCAGAAAGGCCCCTTTTAAGTATAGAAACCATCGGATTTTATTCTTTTCATCTTTTCAATAACGACCATTAACAGCGCTACCGCCGCTGGTGTAACCCCTGGAATTCTCCCCGCCTGACCCACAGTCTCCGGGCGAACCTCCTCCAGCTTGCCTAAGACCTCGCGCGAGAGGCCGCTTATGGCGCGATAATCGAAATCAGGCGGGATTTGCTTGAATTCGAGTTTCTTCATCCTCTCAACAACCCTCTCCTGCTGCCTTACATAGCCCTCATACTTGATTTCGGTCTCGATGAACTGCCTCGCGTCAAGAGGAAGCCCGTGAAGCGAGGGCGCAGGAAATAACTTCTCAATAAAATCGTAGGTCACTTCCGGGCGCTTAAGGAGCTGCTCAAGCGTGGTCTTTTCCCCGATAGGGGCTGTGTTAAGCGCGGTGAGGGCATCATTAATATCGTCTGGATTTGCTTTTTGTGTCTTGAGACGGCTCATTTCCTCTTCGATGAGGGTGCGCTTAGCGGCAAAACGCCCATAGTCCTCAGCGCTGACAAGCCCTGCGCGCCGCCCAATGTCTCTTAATCTCATTTCGGCGTTATCATTTCTCAGGAGAAGCCTGTATTCAGCCCTCGATGTAAACATCCTGTACGGCTCTTTCGTGCCGAGTGTAACGAGGTCGTCTATTAGTACACCAATATAGGCGTCGTGTCTTTGAAGTATTAATGGCGGCTGTTCATTAATCTTAAGCACAGCATTTATACCGGCCATAAGTCCCTGAGCGGCGGCCTCTTCATAGCCCGATGTGCCATTTATCTGGCCGGCCAGGTATAGGCCGTCAATTGCCTTCGTCTCGAGGGTATGCCTAAGCTGTGTGGGATAAACACAATCATACTCGATAGCATAGCCCGGACGTACGATTTCAGCGCCGGCAAGGCCGTCAATGCTTCGTACAAGTTGTAATTGCAAGTCAACGGGAAGGCTGGTCGAAATGCCGTTTAAATAGTATTCTTTCGAGTGAAGCCCCTCAGGCTCAAGAAACACCTGATGACGCGGCTTGTCTGAAAACCTGACCACCTTGTCTTCTATCGAAGGGCAGTAGCGCGCCCCTACGCCTTTTATCACGCCGCTGTAGAGGGGTGAGCGCTCAAGCGACGCCCTGATAAACTCATGTGTGGTCTCATTCGTATAGGTGATGTAACACGGCAGCTGGGGGTTTGTTATCTCTCGTGTTGAAAATGAAAACGGTTCAGGCGGGTCATCGCCCCATTGGGGGGTAGTCTTAGAAAAATCGATAGTCCTCGCGTCAATTCGCGGAGGCGTGCCGGTCTTAAGCCGGCCCATTTTAAATCCAAGACGCATGAGAGAATCCGAGAGCTTGATTGAAGGGAACTCCCCTGCCCTGCCCGATGGATAATTCGTAAGTCCAACGTGAATAAGCCCATTCAGAAAAGTACCCGTAGTAATGATTACCGCCCGCGCCTCATATGTCTCGCCTGAGGCGGTTATAACGCCGGTTATTTTATTATCGTCAACAAGTAATTCTTCTATCGCGGCCTGTTTGATGCCAAGATTTGGAGCGTTGTCGAGGGCATCTTTCATATAAAATTTGTATAACGACCTGTCGGCCTGCGCCCTCATAGACCAGACGGCCGGACCTTTAGAGCGGTTGAGTATGCGAAACTGAATACCGGCGAGGTCTGTAATCATGGCCATTTGTCCGCCAAGTGCGTCAATTTCCCTGACCAAATGGCCCTTTGCAAGCCCCCCTATGGCGGGATTACACGAAAGCTGCGCGATTGAATCCACATTCATCGTAAACAGGCATGTCTTCATGCCCATTCGGCCAGAGGCCAGAGCGGCTTCACATCCGGCATGTCCTCCCCCAATAACTATTACGTCATAGGAGCCTATGGACGGCACTTACTTTTTCTTCTTTTTGCTGAAATCAACTTTCAACACTTTATTGTCCGGTTCGGCTGCCGCCGAGCCGTCGTCTTCTTTTTCTTCCGGTTCTTCCGGAACTGGCGCGGCTATTGTCGAAGGCGCTGAAGCGTTCTGAACTTCAGTCATATATGTTGTAACGAACTGCGTCTGCAGCTCTGGAGAATATACGGCTATGATATGCGAAACAGGGATAATACAGTCCTCCGGCTTCGTGCCAAAGACGAGTTTTACCTCTATTATACCGTCCTCATTCCATATGAAATTCATTCTGGCATTAAACACCAGCACCAGGCCGTTTTCCTTTTCGGGTTGGAGAAATCCCCTCGTGCCGATTTGCACGTCTTCCGAGTATCTGACTATTACAAACACCCTGCCCATGAGATTTAATAAATCGTAAAATATCTTTTTCTTAAGTTCGTTCAATATAGACATTGCATCTTTGTCATCGTTCACCTTTGTTTATCCTCCGGTTTATTTTATCCTGTTCGACATTATTTTAAATTCATCTGTGCCGGCCTTAGCAAGCAGCTGGAATATGACCGTCTCCGTAGAGGTGACAACCCCCCCTGCCTGGCGCATCTGCCTAAGCCCGACATCCTTATTGTCCTGAGTCCTCGATGACGTACAATCGCTTATCACATGGACTTGATAGTCAGCGCCAATCAGATCAAGGCAAGTCTGTAATACACAAATATGCGTCTCTAATCCGCATAGTATTATTTTATTTTTACCTAATTCAGCGAGTTTCCCGATAAATCCCTCTTCGACGCAGGCGCTGAATGATATTTTTTCGAAAGGGTTATACTCAGGAAGCGCGTCTCTGATTTCAACTATCGTCCGGCCAAGTCCCTTTGGGTACTGCTCAGTCAGGACGATGGGGATTTTTAGCAGCTTAGCCAGTTCGATAACATGCAGGGTATTGGATATCAGCTTGTCTTTGTCCGGCATAACCGCGGCAAGCCGCTCCTGTATGTCAACAATCAGAATGACCGAATCCAGCGCCGTTAATCTATGTTTGTCATACATGAATTAATTTACTAAAACCGATGGAAATAACACAAGGGACAGCGGTCGTTTTGTCTCATTTTTTCCATCTTCAGCAACGGCCTTAAAGCGTGCCGGGTATTTTGGGGTAACCGGAGGGTGCCGCTTTTAACATTGGACTGTAAGAAGTCTTCTCAAGATTTTCACGATTATTTTACTTATAGCAGTTTTCCTAAAATATTTTAGCATGATAAATTATAATTATTGACATTACAAAACATGATGTATTACCATTATGAGCCTTTTGAATAACGAAACAAATCATAATCCGGGGAGGATTAGTTATTATGGCTGAGACAAAAATAATAAATTTAGCGTTAGCTTTTTATGGTGGTGTGTCGCTTGCCGTGTATGAGGCAGGAGTTGCAGATGAGTTACTGAGGTTTTTGCAGTTTTGCCGAGAACAACAAAAAGAACATAATACTAACATTCCGGATATAAAACTAAAGGTTATTGCCGGTTCTTCGGCAGGAGGATTGGCCGGAGTAATGCTTGCGGCTGCGTATATAAACTCCACTGACCCTACTGAACATATCAATGAGATGAGAAATATATGGTTTGACGTTGCTGATTTCTCAACGCTTCAGTACAAACCAAGCGAGAATATCCTTTCACTTCTAAACAATAATATTCTTGAAGACAAACTTGATGAATATCTGCAAATTGATCAAGAAAATGCTGAAAACAGAAAAGATGACGTAAAAGATATAATTCTTAAAATTACAGGAACAAACATGCAGGGATTGTTTGACGCTATTCCTGTTGAGGATGATTTTGTAAAAATTGATAACTATGCTAAAAAGACTATTCCCACTACGCGCTATACAGAGGCATTCACGTTTAGTCACGTTGACATATCTGATGCTGTTACGATAGGAGACATACGTAAAAAGATTGCCCATGCATCAAGGGTAACATCATCTTTTCCTGTTGCGTTTCCGCCTCAAAATGCCCTAAGCCCAACTTTATCCAGCGGGACGATTGAGGATGAAAATGATAAATCAATCCATTTCTGGTATTGTGATGGAGGAGTACTGGATAATAAACCTCTGGGGTATGCCATCGATGAGATTGAGACCAGCCCTGCGAATGGGGAATGGTTGTTTATATTTATCGATCCCCAGCCAGAGGAAGACCAAAAAGACAAAAAAGAAGAAGCCGACAAGTGGAATAAGGACGATATAGACCCTGCCGAGACTCTTGATACCGTCTTATCAATCAAATCGTCTGAAACGATTTATTATGATCTCGGGCGTATTCAACAGATCAACAATCAGGTCATGCAGATAAGAGGTGTTGTCAGCAGTATTTGGCCAGTTCTATGCAACAGCAGCGAATCAACACTTGCTGCAATAGGGAATCTAAGAGAAGATGTAGCGGCGTCTCGTATGTACCGATTTCTCATAGACTATATTAAATGTGTTACTACTATTCGCAGATATTCAGGAAAACAACCTCCAAGTGAACCGCTCAATAGTCTTGACAGCGTTCAACAGGAAATATCAAATCTCATTGAACCGCTAAATCTAATTGAGACAATCGATTCTTTCATATCGGAAATTCCTGCTGATGAGACAGAGTTAAAAGGAATCCTGAGCGAGCTTAAGATTGATGTCAGCACGGAAGATGTATCTAAAATTATTGAAGAGTATAATCAGCTAAATGATAGCAATGCAGCGGACAATCCTTTTAATGATTATACAGAAACCGTAAAAAAGATAAAAAAGGCACAACTATGCTTTCGTCGGATAACATTTTGGGTTGAAGACGATTGCAATAGTGCCACGAAGGTTATATCCGACGAAACATGGTCAGCATATATCGAGGCGATAGATACGCTTAGTGAGTTAGTAAAAAAGCTGAGCCGCGAATATAATGATATAAATAAGAAACTACTGGAGTTATTCGGAAAGATACATAATTCTCCCGATGAACTCTGCACTAAGTTCGTGAGTTATTTGCTGCTGAGTGAAGCCATTCATGCTGCATCACGCGTGGAGACGCGGCAATTAATCGACATAGTTAGAATTTTCCATGATAACAAAAAAGATGAAAGGCTTGCGGGTGCGTTACTTGCTCACTTTTCTGCTTTTCTTGATAAAGGTTGGCGTAAAAATGATTACTTATGGGGGAAACTCGATGCCAGAAAGACTTTAAAAGATAAATTGAGATTTGATGTATCCAAATCGGGAGATATTATATATCCTTGTTTCAATGTTGAGTTTTGGAAAGAATATGAATCACGTTGCAAAGAGTATGAACAGAGTATTAAAGAACAATATCAACTTGATGAAGAGGAGAATAAGCTATCTAACGATTACCTGCAGCTTGAAGCACTGCCTTCCTCAAATATTGTTACGCCTGTGAACGGTGTTCTGAAGACATTTGGAAAACTCATAAATAAATATAAAGAGAGGCCATTTTTTAATGTTATGGACCGGCTGAAAGTGAAGTCATTATTAATCCCATTACGTTTTATCTTATGGTTGGTTTTACAGGCCACTGCTCAACCGAAAGGTAATCAATCAGAAGGCAAAGTTGCGGCAAGGTTCCGCGATTTTAAGTATGGCTTTAAACATTATATGGGTTTTTTTGCAATTGGAATTGTGACCGGCATATTTTTGACATATTTTGGCCCGAACTTTATTCCAAAGGTTTTGGATTTTATAAAGGGTAACTTCATTGACAAATCCAGCGAATATATCATTAACCCATCCAGTGAATGGATTACTCGACTATTGATGCCGCTTCTTAAACTTATAATTCCATCTTTAATAAATGATCAACCTAAAATAGAATTAATACAAGATTTTATCACTTTCCTCTCTAAACCTTTCTTGTGGATCATATTAATAGCCTCAACTGGAAAGATAATACACTATGTAACCACTCTAATAAAACTGATAGATAGATCTCTCGACAAGGTGTTTAAATTTCTTAAAATGGCTCCTACAATGATAAGAAGAATGGTAAAAAAGCTTAAACTATGGTATCGACATAAGCCCCAATAATGTGTTTATATCTTTGAAAATGCGCGAGATACATTTACGGCAACCCGCCCATTGATGCTATTGGGCGGGACGGGTGTCTTAAAGCAAATTCTTTATATACTCTTCAACTGCGTTTAAATCAGACCAAACTTTAAGTGGTTCCTTTGTTACCTTAAATACTGAGTCGGGGTCTTTGAGGCCCGCGCCGGTAAGTGTGCATACTATGGTGCTGTCGCCTGGGAAATATCCCGTGTTGTTTAACTTAATCACCCCGGCTATGGAGGCCGCCGAGGCCGGTTCACAAAAGATGCCCTCTGTTGTGGCCAGCATGGCATAGGCCGAGAGTATCTCCTCATCTGTAACCGAATCTATTACGCCGCCTGACTGCGTCTGCGCCTCTACGGCAAGGGTCCAGCTAGCGGGGTTGCCTATTCTTATGGCCGAGGCTATCGTCTCAGGTTTTTCTACTGGATGGCCCAGCACTATAGGGGCCGCACCGGCGGCCTGAAATCCAACCATCTTTGGCAGTGTTTCAATCTTCCCCGCCGCTTTATATTCCTTATAGCCTTTCCAGTACGCAGTGATATTGCCCGCGTTTCCAACCGGCAGGACATGATAGTCCGGGGCCGTGCCCAACTGGTCGCAGACCTCAAACGCAGCTGTCTTCTGTCCTTCTATTCTGAATGGATTTATTGAGTTTACAAGGGTGATGGGATAGCGTTCGACAATTTTTCTTACTAATGAGAGCGCCTCATCGAAATTACCCTCTATCTGAAGTACAGAGGCGCCGTGAATGATGGCCTGGGCAAGTTTGCCGAGGGCTATTTTACCTTCGGGGATGATTACCACAGAGCGAATACCTGCCCGCGCGGCATAAGCGGCCGCCGAGGCAGAGGTGTTCCCTGTCGAAGCGCATATCACCGCCCGCGCCCCAGCCTCCACTGCCTTGGATATCGCCATTGTCATCCCTCTGTCTTTAAATGAACCGGTCGGGTTCAACCCGTCGAATTTAAAATAAATCCGGCCATTAAACCTGAGCTGCCTACACAGATTTCCAGCCGCTATCAGGGGTGTATTGCCTTCGTTAAGAGTTATCACCGGGGCTGCGTCCGCAACCGGTAAAAAATCCCTGTAACGGGCTATTATTCCCTGCCAGGCACTGCCACTATATTGGTACCCATCGCTTGCCATTTACCCTCCGGCGGTTGGCCGCCCTCTCTGCCTGAATTTATTGGATTATGTCTCCTTCGACTAGTTCTACCTCGACGCCTGCCTCTCTGAGGGCGTCTATGCTCAGGTTCAAATTATCCTCTTGTCCATCGAGTTCCAGAACCATCTCTCCTACGCTCTCAGTTACCCGCGCGCGTCGAATGTTCGGTATAATATCATATTTTCTGGCAATCGTGTATATTACCGGCTCTTTTATTAAATCCTGTGGAAAAGTTAACCTTATACGCTTTTTCATCTATATCCTCCAGTACTACCGGCATTACAGGCATCCACCGGCTATTGCCGGCACTATCGACACGATATCTCCATCATTCACTGTGGTCTGCTCTGCCTTTAAGAATCTTATATCCTCTTCGTTTACGTAGATATTTACAAAACGCCTGATCTTCCCGCCATCAGATATTCTCTCAGCAATGCCGGCGTAACGGCCGTCGAGGTCCTTCACTATATCTATAACTGTCCCGGCAGCTGATTCCACCTCTTCCTTGCCCTCCGTAAGTTTCTGTAATGGGGTCGGTATTCTCACTTTTACAGCCATACACCCTCCTTCGTTAATATGATTGTCGTTAATATGATTGTTATTTTATTTTTAGTAAAACCTCTTCAAAAGCATCCATTTTCGGCGGTATATAGTGCGCCTTCAGCATGTTGCCGGTAAGGGCCTCCTGCGTCTTTAATCCATTGCCAGTTACGCAGATGACAGTGGTGTCGTTTTTCCCTATGCTGCCATTTTCTATAAGTTTTTTTGTGACAGCTACGGTAACGCCCCCGGCAGTCTCAGCGAATATCCCCTCAGTCCTGGCGAGGAGTTTTATCCCGTCGATAATCTCCTGGTCTGTTACTTCCCCGCCGCAGCCACCTGTTTCCTGAACCACTTTGACCGCATAATAACCGTCGGCAGGATTGCCTATCGCGAGGGATTTCGCTATTGTGTGTGGCTTCATCGGCCTTATGACATCGGTGTGGCTTTTGAGCGCTGCCGCTATTGGGTTACATCCCTGCGCCTGCGCGGCAAAGACCTTTGTCTCTAATTTCTTTATAATGCCTATCTCGTGAAACTCCTTAAAACTCTTCCAAACCTTGGTCAGAAGAGATCCGCTTGCGCACGGGACTACTACGTTGTCAGGGGCGTTCCAGCCCAGCTGCTCAATTATCTCAAAGCCAAGTGTCTTTGACCCCTCGGCATAGAATGGCCGAATGTTGATATTGACAAATGCCCACTTGTACTTATTAGCTATTTCGCTGCACAGGCGGTTCACATCGTCATAGTTGCCGTCAACGGCTATAAGGTTTGGCTCGTATATGAGAGCAGCTGTAATCTTGCTAGCCTCGAGGGTCGCTGGAATGAAAATAAACCTCTTAAGACCGGCCTTAGCGCCGTGAGCAGAGACGGAGTGTGCAAGGTTGCCGGTCGAAGCACAGGCAACCGTGTCGAATCCGAACTCCTTTGCCTTAGTAAGGGCAACGGCCACCACCCTGTCTTTAAATGAAAGCGTTGGATGCACAACCGTATCATCCTTTACGAAGAGCGACTTTACGCCCAGTTCCCGCGCAAGGTTCTTCGTCTCAACCAATGGGGTAAACCCTGAGTTAAGCCCAACCTGCGGCTCGCCGTCTATTGGGAGGAGTTCTTTGTAGCGCCAGAGATTTTTTTCACGCTGCAGGATTTTCTTTCGATTAAGAGATTTTTTTATTTTTTTATAATCATAAACGGCCTCAAGCGGACCAAAGCAAAACTCGCACACATAAATCGGGGCAATCTTGTATTCCCGTCCACATTCACGGCACTTCAAACCCTCAACAAAACCCATTCCTGAATCCTCCTATAAGTCCTTGTATTAAAGACACTTCTCACGGCTCTGAAACCAGCCGTTGTTTACAACCGGCACCGGCTGCCGCGTTTGACCAGTAATCTCTTCCGGCAACTTAAGCTGTTTCGAAGACAGCGTCATACTAAAACATAACAAAAAACCCGAAAATAAAACAATAGCTCTAAATTTCACATTTCCCCACAAATCGGTAATCCTTCGACAGGCTCAGGATGATTCTTCTAACAGGATGATTGCTACCCCCTATAGTTGCTACTTGGTATAAGTGTAGTTCAGTACAGATTATTAACCGGATAGGACATTTCTACTTTGCTGTGACAAGGGGCCACGCACAGATTGACATTGAACACACTCATATGCTAATATTGGGAAGTACAATAAAACTGATTTTAATGTCGGCACGTTTGGCCGGCGCGTTCCTGTAAGGCTGACTCATATTGTTAATGACATGTGGTGAGCATAGCTCAACTGGTTAGAGCACTGGACTGTGGCTCCAGTGGCTGGGGGTTCAAGTCCCCTTGCTCACCCCTTCCAAATCCGGTTATGAATTGCGCGTATGCGCCTGTAGCTCAGGGGATAGAGCGGAGGTCTCCGGAACCTCAGGCCGGAGGTTCGAATCCTCTCAGGCGCGATGACTTATCATGCTGAAAACTAACCTCATGGGGTTTCTGTTTGGGTATGGCAGAAAGTGAGGTAAACTGAATAAAGGTGGACTGGAAATCTCTGCACTTCATTAACTGTATCTTAGTATGATTGTTTTTCCTATATGACAACAGATAAGAAAAATAAGAAGATCCTGGCACGTTTTATCATAATCTATATCGTGCTCATGTTTATTTTCTTTAATCTTGCGGCTCTGGACTTCTTTGAGCACCATTTGGACGTAAACGGTGTCTATTCAAAGTCGATAGTTGTTTTCCTGACTGAAGTCCTTAATATATTTGGGATTAACACAACATATGAGCAGCTTGAATATGGTACGGTGATAAATCTGCCCACAATGTCACTTAATATAAAGTTTGGCTGTAATGGACTTGAGGCGGTCATCATGTATGTATTTGCCGTTGTGGCTTTCCCGGCGGCATGGACAAATAAACTCAAGGCAATAGCGGCAGGTTTTATCGTTATACAAATACTAAACATCATCAGGCTGTTGGCGATTGTGTTTGTCGCTATCCATTATAAAGATTGGTTCGATTACTTCCACACGTATTTTTCCCAGAGCATTATGATAGTGGTATCGCTTGCCATGTTCATTATTTATGTCAACAGATATGCGGGAGAAGAGAAATCGGCATAAAGCGGGCAGCAGCTGTTTTTATTGTTTCTTATCTGGTATTTTTTGCCATATGGTTACAAGTAAAGGATTACTACGCCGCCGCTCTGGTGTATATAACCGCGCCGGTGGCGGCCATAACAAAGGGCGCGTATGTTGACAGCATAGAGCGCCTCAGCGACGCCTTCCAGCTTAAACTCATGCTGAAAAAATACATGGAACCGTGTACTGTTAAAATAACAACTTCTCGATATACCTATAATTTCCCGCTTAGTCTGGCGATAACCGCCGTGTTTATCTCCCGTATTCACAAGAAAAAGCAGGCAATCATCGCCGTGATAGCCATGCTGACAGGCGTTCATTTCTTATACCTATACAGCCTCGAGACGCTTGCCCTGACGCGCGCCATATATGACAAGAACCTGCGCGATGTCGGGTGGATAGAGATGAATGTCCACCTTTCATTATTTCTTTTTACCGACGGCTTCCTGATAAGGTTAGAGCCGTTTATCGCGGGGTTCGTGCTGTATTTCAAATTTATGAGAAAAAATTAAAGTGGGCAGCCTTAATTCACCATCAAAGAAAAGAAGGAACCCTCGTTGTTACCCGTGGAAACGGGATGTTAGAATAAGTCGCAAGACAAAAAACTAACACCAACGAGGTGAAACTATGAGTAAAAATAATCCTGTTAATAGAATCATCCTGAGCCTATAGAATCATCCTGAGCCTGTCGAAGGATTTCCGATTTATGGAGAAATGAGACTTAAAGGAGCATCCTTCGACAGGCTCAGGATGATTCAAGTCTTCTTACTTCTATGAACGCATTTTGGTGTAACTCTATGGAAATGACTTGTAAATATCCTTAATAGATTTGGTATAATCACAACGGCGGGCAAACGAGGCAGATATGGAACAAACACCGGCGAATGAAATTGAAAAGAAACCTATCGATCCTGCCGTCGAGGCAGAGGCTAAGGCACAGGCGGAGGCAATTGAAAAGAAATTAAAGAAATCTCTCGATAAATCATCATCTTATAACAGAAACATGCTCACAATATTCCTCGGTATCCTCGTCTATGTTTTTGTCACCGCCGCTACTACAACGGATATGATGCTCCTCATTGGCAGCAGTATGATTAAACTTCCCATTATCGGATATGAAGTGCCTCTTCTTTACTTTTGTAAATATACCCCTGTTATTATCTTAATAATTCACCTTAATCTGCTTATCAATCTTTCTCTGCACGCCGAAAACTACATCCTTTGGCTTAAGATTGGAAATAACAAACCGTCATATTTAGTTCCATTTGTCTTTAATTATTCCTATAAATATGAACAATCTAAATTGTTTGACAGGGTTATTAAATATTTTGTTGTAGGATTATATTATATATTACCCATTTATATACTAGTATGGACGGCGTATAAGTTTTTACCTTACCACGATAGAGGAATTTCTATATATCAAAATAGCATAGCTACAATAGACGGCATGATGTCTTTTTTGTTTTATCTGCAAATAGCTAAATTAAATAATAATATACGGTTAAAACAATTATATATTTCTTTCACTGTAGCACTTATTATGACATTATTGTCATGGCTTATTTTTTGTAGTGTTTTTGTGTTTTCAAATAGCAGAGAGGATTGGTTAGGACTATTTCATAGAAATATATCTCTACCACGAAAAACCATCGTGTCAAAGGAAATCAGCGACGTAATGATTATACATTATTTACATGACAATAAAACTAAAAACGATGCCTTGAGAGAGCAGGTAGAAATGCTTGATTTACGTGGCAGAGATTTAAGCTATTCTAATTTCCTTGTATCAACATTCATAAATGCTAATTTAAATAATGCAAACCTTCAAGGGGCTAATTTACATGATGTAAACCTTCCAGAGGCTAATTTACAATATGCAAAACTTCAAGGAGCTAATTTATCTGGTGCAAGCCTTCAAGGGGCTAATTTAATTAGTGCAAACCTTCAAGGAGTTTCCTTGTTTGGTGCAAACCTTCAGGGGGTTTCTTTATTTGGTGCAAAACTTCAACGGGTTAATTTATCTGGTGCAAGCCTTCAAGGAGTTGATTTATCTTGGGCAAGGATAAACTGTTCCACTATCGATGATACGACAAATCTTAATGGTATATATTATGACAACATTGATAATTTATTTAAATGGAATGAAATCTCAAAAATCGATAATGAGACCGCAGAACGATGTGAAAAATCTGATGCTGTGCTTCGGGAACAATTAGAGAAAAACAAGGATACAAAACTGTTTCTTGATATAAACAAGAAATTGGCATGTGATAATGCTGCAATGGCAAAAAGTATTTCAAGAAGAGATTTTATTCTCACATATGACAATGGCACTAAAGTATCTTTTATAAAAGAGATTACAAGGCATATTAAGGAGAACTGTCCAAAATTTCTTAAATCTGTGGAAGGACGCGATGTTCGCACACCACTACAAAAGAGGCTCGATACGATAAGAATAGATTTATCAGTGGACTGAGAATTTACACAGCATATATTTTTATGCTATAAATAAAAATCAAAACAAAGGAGGACTTTCTCATGGCAGACAAGAAATTCGTATTCATCATTACCCGTTCATTCGATAACCCGGACATCGCAGCGGGGGCATTGCAGCTTGCCGTAAACATGAAGGCATTTGATACTCAGCTGGACTTTTTCCTCATGGACAAGGGGGTTTTGTTAGCAAAGAAAGGCTTCGCCGAGACCCTTGTCTGGCAGAACAAGGATCAATTCTCACCGGTTTCAAGCCTGCTGAAGACACTTACCGAGGACTTTGACGCAAAATTCTACATATGTGCCTCATGCGTTAAACACTATGAACTTGACAAGGCGGAGTTGATAGCCAACGCCGAGATTAAACCCGGGACATTCCTCGGTGAAATGCTCCTTGAGCGGCAGGGACTGACGTTTTAGATAACTGCATCAGAGAGGCCGAACTTACCCGGGGAAGGGGCTGCCTTCCCCGGTTGGAGATGCGGGACGCTTATTCTGATTTAATTGTCACTTTCTTCGTATCTTTTACCGCTTCGGGCGTTTTAGGCAGCCTTATCGTCAGGATACCTTTCTTGAACTCCGCCTCCACCATGGCGTCGTCTATGGCACACATCAGCGGTATTGTCCTCACAAAAGACCCGTAGGAACGCTCCATGTGATAGTAGTTCGTTCCCTTGTCCTCTTTCTCCTCTTTCTTTTGTCCCTTCAGCGTCAGCGTGTCCTTTGTAAGGGAGACATCGATGTCATGCTCGTCCATGCCGGGAAGCTCTGCCGTTACCTTTATCTCCGCGTCGGTCTCCAGCACATTGACACTGGGATTAAACCCCATGCCGCCCCCAAAAAAGGGATCCATGTCAAAACCTCTGAAAAACCCATTAAAGACATCGTTTACCTGCCGCTGTAAGGCGGTAAAGGGATTGTTCGCATCTTCACGTCTTACCGGCACATTGCCACTGCCAGTTCTCCATGGAACAAGGTCTTTCAATTTCATAGTGAACACCTCCCTGCTTATTTAATTTATGCCGCCCTGACTTCTATCTTTTTCGTCTTAGCGGCTTCGGCCTTTGGTAATACCAGCCTTAAAACCCCGTTTTTCACTGTCGCCTCTATGTGCTCCCTGTCGATTTCGTTTGAGAGCGTAAAGCTCCTCCGGTAATCGCCTATTCCATATTCAACATACGAGGCCCGGTATTTCTCCGGCACATCCACATCTACCTTGCCGTATATCGTCAGGACATTTTTCTCGAGCGTGATGTCGATAGATTTATCATCCACGCCCGGCATGTCCGCTGTCACAAGGATCTCCTTTGCCTTTTCGACTATATCAACGGCCGGGGTGTAAACCTTGACCGCCCTTGTGTGCTCCACACCTTCTGTTACCTCAGCCTCTTTCTTTTCTAAAGTATCTGCCATAATTAAAGTACCTCCTTATGTTTAGTTTGATGATATCTTGATTTTCTTAGGTATGTCGGCCTCTGCCCTCGGAAGTGTTACCGATAGGACGCCCTTGTCGAGCTTCGCGCTCACCTTCTCGCCTTCCACTTCATACGGCAGCTCAATTGCCCTGACGAAATTCCCGTACCGGCGCTCAGTGCGATGGCAGCATTCGTCCTCTTTGACCTCTTCAGCCTTGCGCGTACCCTTTAACGTCAGCGTCCTGCCCACTACCGTTATATCGAGGTCTTCGGCATTGACCCCCGGCAGTTCAGCCGTTACGATGACTTCCTCTTCGTTTGTCCAGAGGTTAATAGCAGGATACTCCCCCGCCGGACGCTCCGCAACACCGGAGGAAAAAAGCCTCTGCATCTCGTCCTGCATCTGTTGCAGCCTGTTTTGTATCGCACCATAACCGTACCGATGACGGCCTCCTGCTAAGACATTCCTTGTAATTCCTGTCAGATCTGAAAGTAACATATTAATCGACCTCCCTCATAATATTAATAGAGTGGGGTTCAGAACCCCTTATTTACTCATTTAATTATATAATTGCATATATCGTGCCAGCGCATAATTCCTTTATTTACAAGGGTTTACTGGAATTACAAAAAGTATCGGCTGAACTATATAGGCCAAAATGGCCTATCGTTGGCCTAAGACATAGCAGAATAAAGGAATAGACAGATAGGCCATTATGGCCTATGGGTCAATTTGGCCGCTTTCGCTTAACTTGCGGCGCAGGGTTCGTATCCCTATTTTTAATATTTTCGCCGTTTGCGTTCGGTTGTTGCCGGTGTGTTTCAGTGTTTCTTTGATTATTTGACCTTCTGCTTCATCGAGAGGGGTTCCTATGGGGATAAATATCCCATTGCCGCTTTCTTCATGTTTTTGAAGGCAATGGGGCTGAGGCTCTGTGTCTTCGAGGTGTGGTGACACATGTATAGGCAGAACTTGTTTGATGCCGTGCGGGAGCACTGTGGCCACTCTGGTCATAACGTTTCTCAGTTCGCGGACATTGCCTTTCCACTGCAGGCCCTCGATTAGGTCAATGGAGGCAGGCGACAGCGGTGGATATGGAGGCTCTACGCCCATTTCTGCTAATGCCCTTCCGAGGAAGTGAAACGCAAGATACGGGATATCCTCTATACGCTCCCTGAGAGGGGGCAGGTGTATTCGGAGAATATTCAGGCGATAGTACAGGTCATCGCGGAACAGGCCGTCAGCAACGGCCTGTTTCAGGCCGACCCTCGAAGCGGTAATAACGCGCACATTTATAGGGATTGGGCGCTCACCGCCGACGCGGTAGATATGGCGCTCTTCGAGGACGCGCAAGAGGCGCACCTGTAAGAGAAGCGGCATGTCGCCTATTTCATCCAAAAACAGCGTACCGTTATTTGTGGCCTCGAATTTCCCTTTTCTCGTCTTTGAAGCCCCCGTGAATGCCCCTTTTTCGTGTCCAAAGAGTTCGCCCTCGATAAGCCCCTCCGGGATAGCGCCGCAGTTGACGGCCATAAATGGGCCGCTCTGACGTTTGCTCAATACATGAATAGCGCGCGCGACTATTTCTTTCCCCGTGCCGGTCTCACCGGAAATCAGCACCGTTTGATTTGACGCGGCTATGGAGGGGAGGCTTAAAAGGGCCTGGCGCATTGCCGGAGAGCGAAATAAAAAGTAAGGTCTGAGTTTACTTATCAGCGGGTCTGTTACAGTCAGGGCAGTGCTGCCGCCATGCTGCCTTACGAGGCGTGTTACGACCATTTGGATAAAACGGCGTGGGTCTATTTGTTTATGGATATAGTCCTCTACGCCGGGGGTAAAGAATTCGGCGGCGTCTCCTGCCGAACCGTCTGTGGCGAGGTAAACGACTGAATTAGCGGTTAACGAATCTATCAGTTCTACCG
The DNA here is from genome assembly GCA_015233015.1 of Nitrospirota bacterium. Taxonomy (GTDB): domain Bacteria; phylum Nitrospirota; class Thermodesulfovibrionia; order Thermodesulfovibrionales; family Magnetobacteriaceae; genus Magnetominusculus. Next base: position 33,573 of record JADFYO010000017.1, read on the forward strand.
TTGTTCTATCAAAAAGGGCGGCATCGGCAAGGACTACATCAACCGCCCTGCGGGCGGCGAACTCTATGGCGTCCCCAAGGACACTTATACGGAATACCACCCCGCCGTATTCCTGGAAGGCGTCTTCGACGGCGGCGAAGGCGTCCGGGCCTCCTCCGGCTATGAGTAAGGAAAGTCCACTGAGGTCTGGGCGCGCCACTTAACTAACCCGTATCAACTTTCTCTATTGCCTCCACTGGCTCTTGTCATTTGACATTCATTTATCCTGAGACGGTGAAAGAAACGGCCTGATAAGCTCCAGAGGCAGCGGGAATATAATCGTCGAGTTTTTCTCTACGGATATGTCAGACAGGGTTTGAAGGTACCTTAACTGCAAGGCAGAGGGCACGGCAGAGAGCGTTCTGGCAGCTTCGGTAAGTTTTTCTGATGCCTGCAGCTCGCCTTCGGCGTGAATTACTTTTGCCCGCCTTTCTCTTTCGGCCTCGGCCTGCTTTGCGATGGCCCTTTGCATTTCAGCCGGCAAATCGACGTTTTTTGTCTCTACGGCGGTAACCTTAATGCCCCACGGTTCGGTCTGGGCGTCTATTATGCGCTGAAGGTCGGCGTTTATCTGGTCTCTCTTTGATAAGAGGTCGTCAAGATGGCCTTGTCCAAGGACACTTCTCAGCGTGGTCTGGGCAATCTGGCTTGTGGCAAAATAATAATCCTCGATTTCAGTTACTGCCTTTATAGGGTCCATTACCTTGAAATACACTACGGCATTTACTTTAACCGATACGTTGTCGCGTGTTATTACGTCTTGTGACGGCACATCCATTGTTATTGTTCTCAGACTTATCCTGACGAGCTTGTCAATTCCCGGCAGGATTAACACAATGCCAGGCCCTTTAACGGGTATTACCCTTCCAAGCCTGAACACAACGCCCCTTTCGTATTCGTTCAGTATTTTAATAGCGCTCCATAAGAAAAACACTACCAACATAAGCACAAATAAACCCGATGACCCTGGTATCATAGCAATAACCTCCAGTAAGCTGCCTTTAAACCACATTTATAATGATGCCCTCGTTTGATAATTAAGAGGGCACTACCTTAAGCCTTAATCTGGAGATCCCTACGACTATGACCTCCTTTCCCTTGTCGATTTTCGCATCGCTTCTGCACTGCCACAGCGCCCCATTAACCATGGCCATTCCGCTGCCTTTGTCTATGGCTTCCACTGCCGTACCAGTCGCACCTATGATACCCTCCACGCCTGTAATCGGTTTCCTCTTCCATGCCTTATACGAAAGCCCCACAACCACACCAAAAAACACTACCGTTACTACAACCGATATGGCGATTATATACAAGGACAGTTTGAAAAACGGCGACGACTCCTCAAACAGCATTAACGAGCCAATGGTCATGGAAATTATCCCTCCTACAGTCAACGCCCCGTGTGAGGCAACCTTAAGTTCCAAAATAAACATGACAATGGCAAGCACAATCAGAAACAACCCCGCATAATTTACCGGCAGCGTCTGAAAGGCGTAAAGCGCGAGAATCAATGAAATCCCTCCGGCGACACCTGGAAACATTGCCCCCGGGTTTGCCAATTCAAAAAACAGGCCGTACATCCCTATTAACATCAGGACGTACGCGACGTTTGGGTCGGAGATTACGCTTAACAGGCTCAGACGCCATCCCATCTCGTCCCTTACGACTGTCGCCTTTGATGTGTTGAGGATAATGGTCGTATTATCTATTTTTACTTGCTTGCCATCGATTTTTTTTAACAGATCGCTGAGGTCGTCTGCAATCAGATCTATGACGCCCTGCCTGAGGGCCTCGGAGGCCGTCAGAGAAACGCTTTTTCTTACGGCATCCTCTGCCCATTCCGAATTTCTTCCCCTTGTCCGGGCAATTGACTTTATATAGGCAACGGAGTCGTTCTCTGCCTTTTCGGATGTAATCTTGTCCATCTGCCCGCCGATTGTAACCGGATGTGCCGCCCCGATGTTTGTGCCCGGCGACATAGCGGCTATGTTGGCCGCCATTGTGATGAACACGCCGGCGGATGCCGCACGTGCCCCTGAAGGCGAAACATAGACAATAACCGGCGTTTTGCTCCCGTTTATCTCCTTTATTATCGTCCTCATGGATGTGTCCAGCCCGCCCGGTGTGTCCATCTCAATTATCAATGCCTCTGCGGCTGTCTTATTGGCCTTCTCGATTGACCTGGAGATATACTCCGACGACACAGGGCTGATGGCGCTGCTTATCTTAATAACACTGACGATTTTACCCTCGTTGCCGAGGGCGCTGAACACGAATATCAGCGATGCTGCCAGACAAGCAATCAGGTATCGCCCCCCGGTTGCCGACATGTTAGCTGTATTCAGTTTCAAGCTCTACCCCTATTGTGAAGTGTCCATCTGATGACTAATTTACACTAACATAGTAGTAATCCATTATTCAACCGGGCAGAACACGGTTTTTAATGTAAAGCAGCTTAGGTACTAAATAAGTGCATGAGTAAGCAGTCATTGTTATGCCGCCCTGCGGAAAGAATCCCAGGTACCGCGAAGGGTAAAATTATTTTTCAGGAAGATTTCACCGCTTCGTTACCCGACGACACAATTGATTCCTTCTATAAATGAGAGCATTACTGGATACTCATACCGGTGGATAACCGGCAGCGAGTTGCTATCAAACAGTGTTGTGCGTTTTATTAGCGATGCAAGGAACGTGCTATACCTTACCTTAGTGCTGTCAGTATGTTGGAGATAGTAACGGATGTTGCCCATCCCTTTTTGTTTGACTTCAATTACCAGATAATTTCTATATCCTTCATAAAATCACGTGCATCCATGCATCTAAATTCTAAGTTATAACCGTTAAGCAAATTCTCATAACGCTCCATTGTTTTCTCTCTTTCCCATAGGAGGCTATCACCATAAGGCTTTCCATTAGGAGACAGTCCATCAGGAGGAAATAGAATTACCATAATTTTTTGCTTTTTCTTATTTTTTGAACTTGAAAGTGCTCTTAATAGCATATAGCGAAATTCATAATCCGATAATGGCAAAGAATACCCTACAAAAAATATTCTTTTTGCTTCTCGCAAATCCAAAGAAGCATTATGCCAAACCATTTTAAGATGTGTGTTATTTATATCTTTGAGAAATGTAGGGGTAACCATTAACCTTTTAAGTATCTTACCTTTTTCCTCATCTTTACAATCATTACATGTATGGTTCTTATTTTGATAGATAAAAGGAAATCTATTATAGCTCAATAAACGATAAAGCCTCCCACAACTCGAACAATATCCCCAATTAATTGAACCGTGTAGTTTTTAAAGCTTTATATTGCATATTCCTTTTGCTTTTAAAAAAATAGACGGTATTTTATAGATTTTCTTATTATCACTTATTTTGCATTCATCATTATTTGCGATATAAATAGGATAATCATAACAATTATAGTCAATTCTGGCGTTAATTATTGATGATTTATTGATATCGTGTATTATTTTAGTAATATAATAATCAGGAATGGTATCCCAATTCATAGTAATTATTGAGAAACAATCCTTTTCTTTACAAGTTAGACGTTTATCAACTAAATATTTAAAGAAATTGTAATAAATATCACCGATGTCTTTATTCTTTTTTGATAATTTCTTTTGCAGTAATTTATTTTGTATATGGTTAATTTTATATGAAATAATATACTTAAACGCTCCAAGTGTGTCTTCAATTTTATTTAAAGATGCATGAACAGGCGCTTCCCTCGAAATTAATATCTTATCTAAATAAGTAAAAATATCTTCGAGAGGAACTTTATAATAATCATTTATTTCAGTTATATTAAAAACATCCTTATATAAAGCATCTATAGATATTTTGCTCTCAGAAGACTTGCTTCTAACATCTTTTATTCCTAAGATCTTTAAACGACCTATGTTTTTTAAAATTTCTATCTGATTTGGTACTTTTGCAGCTGAAGAAAATCCAGCACCAAAAATGAATACATTATCGCTCATATTTTAGCTCCAGAACAACAAATTAAACTGCCAAAATATACTCTCTATCCAAAACATACTCTCTATCATAGTGAGATAAAAACATTACTGTTTTTTACTCCCCACGCCCACAGCATTTCTTAAATTTCTTGCCGCTTCCACAGGTGCAGGGGTCGTTTCTGCCGGTCTTTTTGCCTCTTCGCACCACCTGTGCGCTCTCAGTGTCGCTTCTGTTGAAGATTAACTGCTGCTGTTTCTTAGGGGCCGCCACTGCTGCCGCTGCCGCCTCGCCCTCCCCGTGTATCTGTATATGAAACATGCGGCTCAGGAACTCCGACGTTATCCTGTATGTCATGTCGGCAAACATGTCAAACGCCTCTTTCTTGTATTCAACCAACGGGTCCTTTTGACCATATCCCCTCAGACCTATGCCTTCTTTTAAATGATCCATCGCCAGCAGGTGGTCTTTCCACTGCGTATCGAGTATTTGCAGCAGCGTCACCTTCTCAAGATAGCGGATTACGTCGGGCGATGAGTTTTTCTCTTTCTCTTCATAGTGATATATGGCTATCTCAAGTAATTTTTCCCTTATTATATTTAAATTGGCGGCCTCGCCCAGGGTTTCTTTCAGGAAGCTGCGCGGTATCTCAAATACGCCATATGCCGTGTCCCAGAGGGCGTTCATGTCCCATTCCTCAGCATATGTATCCTCGGGGCAGTGCGCCGAGATGACGTCTTCCACCGTGTCCTTTATCATGTCTGTTACCTTTTCTTTCAGAGACACCGAACTCAGGATCTCCTTTCTGAACGAGTATATCTCAGTACGCTGCTTGTTCATAACGTCGTCGTACTCAAGCAGGTGTTTTCTTATGTCAAAATTGTGCGCCTCGACCTTTTTCTGGGCGTTGGCTATCGCCTTGGAGACCATCTTGTTTTCAATCGGCACGTCTTCTTCCATTCCCAGTCGACTCATCAGCCCGGCTATCTTGTCAGAGCCGAATATCCTCATCAGGTCGTCCTCTAATGACAAATAGAACTTCGACGCTCCAGGGTCGCCCTGTCTTCCTGAACGTCCCCTCAACTGGTTGTCTATTCGTCTGGCCTCATGCCGCTCCGTTCCGAGTATATACAACCCGCCCGCCCCAAGAACCTGCTCTTTTTCTTCGGCGCAGAGCTGCTCTGCCCTTGCAAGGGCGTCTTTAAATTGCTCCGGCGTATAGTCCTTTGTATCGCGCAGCATGTCCTGGGCTATTCCTTTGGGGTTGCCGCCCAGTACGATGTCAGTGCCTCGTCCTGCCATGTTTGTCGCTATCGTTACGGCGCTCTTTCTACCGGCCTGGGCAATTATCTCCGCCTCTTTTTCGTGATATTTTGCGTTTAACACGTTGTGAGGGATTTTTGCCTTCTTTAGCTCCCTCGATAAAACCTCAGACTTCTCAATGGAAATTGTTCCCACCAGAACGGGCTGGCCTTTTTCGTGGCAGCCTTGTATGTCGGCCGTTACGGCGTTAAACTTGGCCTGCTCGGTCTTGTAAATAGAGTCGGGCATGTCAGCCCTCATCATGGGTTGATTCGTTGGGATGACCATCACGTCAAGGTTATAGATCTTCCCGAATTCCTCCGCCTCTGTGTCGGCAGTGCCGGTCATGCCGGCAAGTTTGTTGTACATCCTGAAGTAGTTCTGAAAGGTTATCGTGGCAAGCGTCTGGTTTTCGCTTTCTATCTTCACACCTTCTTTTGCCTCTATCGCCTGGTGAAGTCCGTCAGACCAGCGCCGCCCCGGCATTAGACGCCCCGTGAACTCATCTACGATTAATACCTCGCCGTCTGATATAACGTAGTCAACATCCCTTCTATACAAATGATGCGCCTTCAGTCCCTGCAGGACGTGATGCACAAGTTCTATGTTTATCGGGTCAAAGAGGTTATCTACTCCAAGCAGTTTCTCCGCACGCAATCCACCATCTTCGGTAAGAATAGCGTTTTTTGTCTTTTCATCTATCGTAAAATCAACATTTATCGTTAACTTTGGGATTATCCTGTTTATATTGTAATACTTGTCAGTGGATTCCTCTGACGGGCCTGAGATTATCAAAGGCGTTCGCGCCTCGTCAATCAGAATACTGTCAACCTCGTCAACAATGGCGAAGTTCAGCTCCCGCTGGACGTATTCCTCCAATTCATACTTCATATTATCTCTTAAATAATCAAAGCCAAATTCGTTGTTTGTCCCGTATGTGATGTCGGCACGATAGGCCTCCTGGCGCGTACACGGCCTAAGGTAATCGTTCTTGTCGTAGTCGGACTTAAACGCCGGGTCATAAAGAAACGAGCTGTCATGCTGAATTACCCCTACGGAAAGTCCAAGAAAGTGATATATCGGCCCCATCCACTGCGTGTCCCTTCGGGCCAGATAATCGTTTACCGTTACCACGTGAACACCGCGGCCGCCGATGGCGTTAAGGTACACGGGCAGCGTGCCAACAAGTGTCTTGCCCTCCCCTGTCTTCATCTCGGCAATCGTCCCGTGGTGCAGCACCATGCCGCCAATAAGCTGTACGTCGAAATGCCTCATCGCAACCGTTCGCCTTGAAACCTCTCTCACAACGGCAAAGGCCTCTTTTAACATGTCATCCAGCGTCTCGCCTTTATCGAGGCGGCTGTTAAACTCCGCAGTCTTAGCCCTAAGTTCATCGTCTGTCTTTGCGGCAATGCCTGCCTCGAGGGCGTTGATTTCATCCACCAAGGGAAAGAGTTTTTTCAGTTCCCGCTCGTTCTTTGTGCCAAATATCTTACTTAAAATAGCGTTTAGCATTTATTTTTTTCCTCTTCAGAAATACCTTATTTTAGAAAACTCCTGATTATACCATAATCCACAGTTTTAATGGCGGCCGCTAATACATTATAATTTATTGAGCCAAGAAAAGGCAGGGAGGCAATTACCGGCACATCGGTTAATTGGCGTATTTGTTCAATATTCGTGTTCACAGAGATATCCTGCTCACCTGTCGTATGGGTGTTGTTGAAGACTATACCGGCAACGGCAACTGCCTTGTTTTTCATATGTTCCAGCGAAAGAAGCGTATGGTTAATCGTCCCAAGCCTGTTCGATGAGACGAGTATCACCGGAAGGCTCAACTCCCTTATCAAATCAGAAACGAAGAAGCCCTTCGTAATCGGAACGAGCAGCCCACCCACGCCCTCGACGATTACAACAGAGGAACTGTCGATACTTTTGAAGGAGTTAATTATTTCGGCAATGTCTATCGTCGTGCCTTCATAAGCGGCCGCCGCCATTGGGGCAAGAGGATGAGAAAATCGAACCGGCGTTATTATGTCAAGAGATTCGTCTGAACCTGTAATCGTTTTCAATAAATGACCGTCCCCGGGAACTAGCTCGTTATTAACAATGGCACAACCTGTCTCGATCGGCTTTCTTACTATTACATCGGGGAAAAAACCCTTTTCTTTGAGCAGGACGGCAATAAGGGCGCTGACAACGGTCTTTCCCACTCCGGTGTCCGTACCTGTTATAAAAAAACCTTTCATCACAACCTGCTGTCCAGCGTAAATAGCTGTCCCGTAACGGTCTTTGTATTAATGATAAAGAAGATCAAATCAGCCGCCTCCTCTGCGTCAGACAGGGTGTTAAGTACACTGCTTGATTTGGCGCGCTCAAGGGCCTTTAAATTAGCCAGCCCCATCGATGTTTCGATATAGCCCGGCATGACGGCGTTTACCCTGATGTTGTTCGGCGCCAACTCCTTTGCCAGCGAGTATGTAAGTCCAAGCAGGGCGGCCTTCGAGGCACTATAGGCACACTGTCCGGGGGTGCCTGTGACGCCAGAGCGCGACGATATGTTTATTATATGTCCACCGCGCGCAACCAACGGCAGCATCGATTTAATAACCCTGAAACAACCGCTCAGATTTACGTCTATCACCTCATCCCATAGCCTCTCAGGATATCTTACTAACAGTTCATCGGCTGAAACTCCGGCGGCATTGATAACGTTGTCGATATGTCCGTATCGGTTTTCTATCTGTTTAAAGAGATTCTCTATATCGCCTTTTTCCTTTAAATCAGCCTTTACGGCAAATACTCGTGAGGAATGTCCAGCGAAATAGTCCGTGAATTTCTCGTCTGCGCTGTTATAATGGGCGATGACGCTTAATTCATTTTGCAGGAGCTTTAGACAAACGGCCCTGCCAATGCCTCCGGATGCCCCGGTAACCAGAGACACGCTCATCTGATTGCCTCAGTCAGGGCATTAACCAGATGCTCTATGTCATCTTTTTCGTGAAAGGCCGACATGGAAATCCTTATGCGCGGCGTTTTCACAGTCGGCGGCCTGATGGCGGGGGCATAGAAGCCCCTATCAAGCAAGCACCCCGATATATGTAAGACCTCAGAAGCCGAGTTAAACACAATAGGTATAATCGGAGTTTCATCATTCGTGACAGAAAATCCTTTCGACAAGAGCAACCGGCGGCAGGTGACAATATTCTCCCTGAGTTTAACAACTAACTCTGGATGAGCCTCAATGTATTCGATTGCCGCATTCGACGACGCTGCCGCTGTTGCTGGCAACGCTGTTGAGTATATGAGAGGACGCGCAGTATTAAATAAATAATCGATTACCGCCTCTGAGGCGGCTATGTAACCTCCGATTGAGCCAAGTGCCTTTGAGTATGTCCCCATTTGAATTATATTATTGCCCGGTGTTACGTTGAAGTGCGCGAGCGCGCCTTTTCCATTTCCCAGGACACCGGTTGCGTGGGCGTCATCTATGTAAAGAACTGCATTATATTTATCGCACAACATATTGATATTACTAATATCAGCGACATCGCCGTCCATGCTGAAGACCGTTTCGGTAATGACAAGTTTATTTGGGGCGCTCAGGGATTTGCTAAGCAGCGTTTCAAGATGGTCAAGGTCGCAGTGTTTATATATATACCTTTTAGAGGTGGCAGAGAGCCTGCAGCCGTCAACGATACTGGCATGGTTAAGTTCGTCGCTGAAGATGGCGGAGTGCTCATCTGTTAACGCGGCGATTGCCCCGGTGTTCGCGGCATAGCCTGAGTTAAACATGACCGCTTTTTCAGCACCTTTGAATGAGGCGGTCTTCTCTTCCAGCAGGGCATGAATGGAGGTGCCTCCGCTGAGGAGCCTCGATGCCCCGGCACCGTGCCCATAATCCATGAGGGCATCCTGAGCTGCTTTTATTATCGCGGAGTTTGAGGCAAGACCGAGATAGTCATTGGAGGAGAAATTAAGAAACTCGCGCCCTCCTGTCTTAATCGTCCTGCCGCAACGGCAGTCTTTGTCTTTGACCGTCCTAAGGAGGTCAAGTCTTTTGAGTTCTTCTAATTTATTTTTGTAGTCCATCGGCCATTACGATTTGGAACATAACATGAATTTATGCAATACTAATCTTCGGAAAAATAATCATTATCTATTTTCTTTATTTTGTAAACTGATTGAACTGATACACCGACATTATGCTCGATCATTAATTCTGCCAGCATGTTACCATCAATGAGCACAACCTTATTTTCTAGTCCAGTTACATCATTGTAAGCAGTTTTAGGAAACGTTGATGTTGTTATAAATACTCCTTTTTTTGCCTTTTTAATTGTCAACGCTCCAAGAAAATCTCTAAATGCACTTGCAGGTACTTGGCTATCCCATCTTTTCGCCTGAACATAAATAACGTCTAATCCTAACTTATCTTCTTTTATGATTCCGTCAATGCCCCCATCCCCCGTCCTACCTATAGATTGACCCGCATCTTTTCTCGAACCACCATATCCCATGTTTAGCAGCAAATCAATAACTAAGCGTTCAAAAAAATCAGGGGAACATGTCTTTACCGTTTCAATTATTTCTTGTGCTAAATTATCTGTAATTTCCTTATATGAGTTTTCAAGAAGTTCTACAGGTGTACGTTCATCTTCGGGACTTACTTCTTTTGGGAATACCTCTCTCTCATTTGAATGTTTCACAAAAGTCCTGAATTCAGCAAATTGCGATAAAAACTTTTTATCAATTATAGGTGGATTTTGAATTAAAACATCCTTTCCTCTCGGTGTTATTTGATAACTTCCCCTTTGTGGAGACTTCATCAACACAGCCATCTTTAAATATGTTCCTGCCCAACCCACCCTACTATCAAAAAGACCTTGTTTCCTACTTGGAAGTAGTTCTTTCCGTTCTTCCTCTGTTATTTTGAATACAACGGCAAGTTTATCTACTACATCTTTTTTGCGATATAAATGCCCATCTTCTATTGCTTTCAAAAAAGGAAGCATCAGCTGATGATATTTGGGTATTGCCATAATGGTAGAATATACAAAATATTTTTATTGAATGTCAATGAATTTAATTATCTACCAAGTGCAAACGAACTATAGGTGTATTGCTCATATAAAGTCTAAATCAGATGAACAAAATATAAAATTTGTCATTCCTGCTTTCCTGACTGTGTCATAACAGGAGAGACAACTTTAAAAGGAAGGTGGTAAGATGGCGATAAGAGAAGGGAATCGGCATCAGTTAAAATTATTACCGGCGGCAATAGAAGATTATGTAGGTGCGGAGGATCCGGTCAGGGTATATGACGAGTTTATAGAGATATTAGATATGCGGGAATTAGGCATAATAGTGATGAGAGATAAGACAGGCAATCCGCAATATGATCCAAAAACGATGTTGAAGTTAATAGTGTATGCGTATTCGTATGGGTGGAGGAGTTCAAGGAAAATAGAGAGGGCGCTATATAATAATTTATCATTCATATGGTTAATGGGAGGGTTGAGGCCGGATCATAAGACGATATCGAGGTTTAGGAGTGATAATAAGGAAGCCTTAAAGAAAGTATTAAAGCAGTGTGTAAGAATATGTATGGAGTTAAAGTTAATAGAAGGCAATACGCTGTTATCGATGGCAGCAAGATAAGGGCGAACGAGGCACTTGGCAGCAATTGTGAGACAGTATGTGCAGATTCGGGATATAGTGATACAGAGACATTAGGAGAGTCAAGATATATATAAGAAACGGAAGGGAAAAGTGGAGCTGCCATTTGGTCATATAAAAAGGAATCTAAATGCGTGGGCGTTTTTGTTAAGAGGGTTAGAAAGAGTGAAGGCGGAAATGACGGTATTGCTATGGCCGCAGCAAGCGAGACTGGCTTCGCCCCGAAGAAGATGAAGCATGGCAAGATTTGTAAAAGATGACGTTGTCGTGGTGCCATTTCCATTTTCTAATCTCACTCATCAGAACGTGAGCAACACATCTGCATTGCTTTCACCCTACCCTCTCACGCTCCAAAATACACACGCACCAAAATATATAGCGCTAAACTTAGACATTGTGTTATATTACAAAACAGGAGGTGTCAAATGGAAATAGAAGATACCACAACCACTAAAGAGACTGATGCAGAGCTTTATAATGAGATAAAGGAACTTATTCGCTCGATGCGCCAACTTAAAGAGACGAAGGCCACGCTGGAAAGTGAAGCTGCTGCCCTTCGTAATGATATGGATGCTATGGATTCTGAACTCAAAGGTATGGACATTGTTATTGCGGCCACTACCGGCGATATTCAATCCAACGAGTACAGGTCGCAGGCATTTATGGACTCGATAGGACGCCTTTCCGGCACAAAGGAACGATTGATTGAGGACATTCACGGGCTTCAGTTCAGCATAAAGGGCATCACCGGAGACGTAAGCAACTGCCTCACACTCAAAGGACACCTTGAGGAGGAACTCACTGATATTAATAAGGAAAAGGCCCTTGTCATGAATAAACTCAAAGGCATGGAAGACGGAGTAAGCGAAATCTCAAAGAAAAAGGCCGAAAAACTACCCCATCTTAAGACCTTTGACGTAGTTTTAAAAAGCATTCACAACGAACTGAAAGAAATCGAAAACAGGATGGATGTATCGCTGAAGTTCGTCCAGCACGGTCAATACTGAACAGCCGGCTCCCATTGGCTAATACGCTGAAACCAATAACTGCGAAACGGTTTCGCGCTGCTTGGCTGTTGCGGCGTGGGGTGTTGAATTCGCCCTTGAAATCATGAGATTGCCCGTGTTATCATACAACCATAACCTATGATGGAATTTCATAACCAATGATGGAATTTGGAGTAATTTTCACTGAAAGCCTCGCCGCCATCAAAAAGAATATCATCATCATAGCGCCCACAGTTATTGCGTCTCTGATTATGCTCATCGTAACAAGCATCGTACTAGGCAGCGACCTTGCCACTATTGACGAAAAGAATTTCGATAAGACCATTCTGGCAATTGCCCCCCGCCTGTTTGCTATTAGCGCCTTCAATTATTTTTTACAGGTATTCTCGCACTGCACAACCATTGCAATGGCAATAGACATTGTAAACAAGGGAACGTGTAACTTTTTTGACAGCTGCCTGACCGTACTAACTAAAATCAACACTATTGTACCAGCCTCATTCCTGATCCTGATTCTTCTGACATTCGGCCTGATACTCCTAATCCTCCCGGCCCTGATCGTATGTTTTGTCTTTATCCTGACCTTCATCATTATTATGAACGAGGACATCAACCCACTTTGGGCGATGCAGAAAAGCTACCGTACCATGAAAGACAACTTCAGCAGTTCTGTCGTCATGTTTTTCTTCCTCCTATCTGTTGGAATAACCGTAAATATTATAAACTTACTATTTGGCCAGATGCACTACATAGGGGTTGTGTTCTCGCTGTTTTTATCCGGGGTATTTATGGCCTTTGCCGCTCTCACCCTCCTGAAATACTACATGACTATCGAGGCAAGGAGGCAGCCTGTTGAGCTATAATGATTGATACACACTGCCATCTGGAGATGTCCCCGTTTGACGGCGAGACAGATGCGGTCATAGAACGGGCACACAGCGCCGGCGTGCAGAAGATGATCACCATATGTTCGTCCCCGGAGAGTATTGAAAAGGCAGCCGCCCTAACGGAGCGCTATCCCTCAGTCTATGCCGCCCTTGGCATCCACCCCCATGACGCAAGGCTGTTTACCCCAGAGATATACCGCCAGATTAGAGACCTATCATCAAACATAAAAATCGTCGGCATTGGCGAGACCGGCCTCGATTACCATTACAAACACAGTCCCGCTGACATTCAAAAGGAAATCTTCATCAGACATATAGAGTTATCGAAGGAGTTGAACCTACCGGTAATTATACACAGCCGCGAGGCATCAGACGATGTAGTATCGATAATCAGGAACGAGAACCTTTCAAACGGCGTCCTGCACTGTTTTTCGGGTGATGAGAAAATGGCGGAGGCGGTCATTGCCGCAGGTCTTTATATCTCGATATCCGGCACGGTAACTTTCAAAAACGCTGGGGCGCTGAGGGCAGTTGTCAGCACAATCCCCGACGATTACCTGCTCGTAGAGACAGATGCCCCATACCTTACCCCCCATCCACACCGCGGCAAGCGCAACGAACCGGCATACGTAACCCTCACAGCGAGGACTGTGGCAGAGATAAGAGGCGTCTCCTATGAGGACATAGACAGGATCACCACATTAAACGCCAACCGTTTGTTTGGCCTTGAACCCGCACGCTCAGCAACGGGGCAAATCACATATAAAATCAGGAATTCCCTGTATCTGAATATCACAAACCGCTGCACCAACGCGTGTACATTTTGCGTACGCTATCAAACAGATTTCGTAAAAGGACATAACCTGAGATTGAGCCGCGAACCATCGGACGCCGAGATAATCGAATCAATAGGCAATCCATCCGTTTTTGAGGGGGTAGTATTTTGCGGTTACGGCGAGCCGCTAATGCGTCTTGATTCAGTAATAAATGTCTCCCGTTATATTAAGGCTCACGGCGGCAAGGTCAGAATAAACACAAACGGCCTAGCCGCTCTAATTCACAAGCGAGACATACTGCCTGAGCTTGCGGGCCTCGTGGACGTCATATCAATAAGCCTCAACGCTCAGGACGCAAGCACCTATCAGAGGCTTTCGCATCCCCCGTTTGACGACGCATATGAGGCGGTGAAGAAATTCATCGCCGATGCAAAGGCATTTATCCCGGAAGTTACGGCAACGGTAGTTGACGCCCCGGGCGTGGATATAGAAAAATGCCGGGAGATTGCCCTGTCACTTGGGGCCAAGTTTCGGCTCAGACACCTGGATGTAGTAGGTTAAAGCTACCTGTTATAATAGCTTTTAGCCGAAGTTCCGAAGCCGCCAACGAGCGGCAGCTGGAATTCAATCGACAGAACATGTGCGAGAACAGGGGTGAAGGGGGATTATCCCCCTTCGTCTTTAATCATTTTGTAGTGTTATTCCTCTTCTTCCTCTTTCTTAGCCATAGCGATTATCTTTTGCGCTGTAACATGAGGCACATCTTCGTAATGTGAAAACTCCATCGAATATAATCCCCTGCCGCTGGTAATGCTGTGGAGCTGATTGGCATAGGTGAGCATCTCGGACATAGGAACGGTTGCCGCAATCTTCTGATTTCCCCCGGTCTGCGACTCCATGCCCTGTACCTTGCCGCGCCTTGAATTAAGGTCACCTATTACGGCTCCAAGATAATCGTCGGGCACAAATACCTCTACCTTCATAACCGGCTCAAGCAGGACGGGATTGGCGGCAAGAACCGCCTTTTTGATAGCCATCGAACCCGCTATTTTAAACGCCATTTCAGAGGAATCAACGGCATGATATGAGCCGTCATAAAGTGAAACCTTTACGTCAACCAGCGGGTAACCGGCAATAATCCCGCCTTTCATCTTATCCACAATGCCCTTTTCAACTGCCGGTATGTAATTGCGCGGGATTGAGCCGCCAACTATCTTATCATGAAACTCAAAGCCGCCGCCTGTTTCCAGAGGCTCTACGGTTATCCAGCAGTCGCCGTACTGGCCCTTGCCGCCGGATTGTTTCTTATACTTGCCCTGCACGCTGGTAGTGCCGCGAATGGTCTCTCTGTATGGGATTTTCGGGATCTTCATATCGACATCGACGCCGAATTTTCTCTTTAATTTATGCAGCGTAACCTCTATATGCACCTGCCCCATGCCGGAGATTATCATCTCATTTGTCTCAGGGTCGCGGTGGAATTTAATAGTAGGGTCTTCGTCGAGAATCCTATGAAGACCGGTGCTGACCTTCTCCTCATCTCCCTTGGTTTTTGGCTCAATGGCATAGGATATTATAGGTTCCGCAAATTTGACAGATGAAAACACCACAGGATGCGCCTCGTCTGTAAGGGTATCTCCGGTCAGGGTCTCTTTTAGTTTTGCCACAACGCCGATTTCACCGGGGCCTATGGACTTAACCGGGATTTGTTTCTTGCCAAGCATGTGAAATATCTGCCCTACACGTTCTTTTGTCCCTCGTGTGGTGTTTAAAAGCGTGGCATCCGGCCTTAGCGTTCCTGAAAATACCCTGAATATCGTCAACCGCCCCGCATATGGGTCGGCAATTGTCTTAAATACATAAATCGCCAGCTGTGCATTCTCTTCTGGAGGGAGTTTTACATCTGAACCGTCCTTTGTATTTTTGGCGGTAATCGATACCGTGTTAAATCTGTCTATGGGCGAGGACAGATACAAGGTTACGGCCTCAAGGAGCTGGGGGATGGCCATATTTTTCTCGGCCGAGCCGCAGGCAACAGTAACAAAATCCCTGTTACAAACCCCGTGGCGAATTCCAGTGGAGATCTCCTCCTGTGTAAGCTCGCCGGTTTCGAGGTATTTCTCAAGAAGCATGTCATCGAGTTCAGCGACCTTTTCTACCAGTTTTTTTCTGTACTTCTCATAATCGTCCAACATTTCTGCCGGGATTTCCTGCTCTTCGGACTTGCCACCCTTGATAACATACGCCTTTGAATGTAAGATATCCACAACGCCGGTAAATTGCAGACCCTCGCCAATAGGAATAAAGAGGGGAATGGCGTCGATGGAAAACATCTTTTCCACCTGCTCGATGGTCTGCTGGAAATTGGCGTTTTCCTTGTCCATTTCGTTGACGAAGACGATACGCGGCACCAGGAACTCGTCGGCGTATTTCCAGAGTTTTTGTGTTTCTGCGCGCGCCCCGTCAATGGCGCTTACGACAACAATTGCGCCGTCGGCAATTCTGAGGCAGCCTCTTGTGTCTTCCATGAAATTAATAAAGCCGGGGGTATCAATCAGATTAAGCCTGTAGCCTGACCATTCGCAGGTGGCGACCGCTGCGTTGATTGTTACTTTTCTTTCAATCTCCTCGGGGTCAAAGTCCGTTACAGTGTTGCCGTCCGTAACGCTGCCCATACGTGTAACAGCTCCGGCGTTAAAGAGAATCGCCTCTGTGAGAGTGGTTTTACCACAGCCGCTGTGGCCTAAAATAGCTACATTACGAACTTTTTCAACACTACTGTCCATAGTTCCCCCTTTAAGTTTATATTAGAGTTCATTGTTCAATAATATGTTCGATTATAGGCGTATTTTCGGTTTTTTTTTCAAGATTTCTGGAAATAATTTTTAGTATAATAAAGGAGATGACAAACGCTGAAAACCCAGCTAATGCGGAGAGAGTCTCAGGGTTTGACGTCTTAAAAAATATACCAGCAAGCAGATACTTACCAAACACAGCCCCAAGAAGCAGGGCAACAGCCGGAAGGCCATAGACCAGCAGTGTTCCCTTGACATAAGTGAACGATTTTGCAGTAACTTTGACCATCTGCCCTACCTGAGCGCCGGCGATATTGAGGGCTGAGATTTCGATGGTTTGATTATCGTTGCCGTCGCTGTTGATGCCGCAAGACTGGTTTTCCTTACAGCCCTCGCAACTAAGCCTCTTTTCGACAATGACGGTGGCGGTAACCCCGTCAATGCTCCTGACGACACCGATCTCATCCATAACGAATGGATTGTAACATAGCACACACGCCGCCCGCAACTAACATTTCCACCGCGTTAACAAATATTCACGCGTTACACTGGCATAATATTTTATTGTTATATATCGGCAATTTACATCATTGAATAACGACAGACGTTACCTTCGCTTAACATTACAAATAAATTCGCCGTATGTATTTCGCAATATTAATATATTGTGACATGATTAAAAATATTTCTTGACAAATGGTTTTTCATTTTATATAATACAACTGTCATATCGACGAGTGTAGATTTATAGCGGGAAGGAGCTATTAAAACGGGCGGATGTGAAGGCGCACATGTTTACGAAGGCATAACCAGAGAGAAGGTAGATTTCATCCTTCAAAAGTTAAAAGACGGCAACGCCGATGTGAATGGAGACCCAGACGGCCCATGGGCAATAGACACGCACGATTCTGGTGTAAAGTTAAGTGCCGAATGGAACGAAGCAAATTCGAAAATGTCCATCACGGTGACAAGTAAGAATTTCCTCGTGCCATGCGCGCTGATATGGCAGCAGATAGATCATTTGATGGGGAAGGTGTGAAATATTTTATGAAACTTTTCACTAACACAAACGATAAGCACGATTTCTTACTCAATTTATTTGAAAAATATGGTGAAGGCTGCGATGTTTATATCGCTTCAGCTTTTTTTACACATGAACGTATGATATCTAATCTTGTACAAAGAGGATGTAGAGTCTACTTGGTGGTGAGATTGGGGTATCCTACTTCATATGAGGCATTGAATGCTTTGTTATCAATACAAGAAGTTCAGGTGAGATTCTATACAAGCAGAGCCTACCATCCAAAGATTTATATTTTGGGCAGCCAAATAGCTTCTGTAGGTTCTTCTAACCTCACGGATGCTGGTCTAGTGTCAAATCAGGAAGTCAACGTGGCTATACCTGCTGATAATCCGGTTTTTAGTGACATACTAGACTTATTCTCAAATTATTGGGAACAGGCAAGAGTTTTGGATCCGGCAATTCTTTGAGATTATGGAAGGATTGAGAACGAGTATATGGACATGTTCAGGCGGGAAAATCAATATGATAAGCACATCAAGGAGAAAATCGGTGAAGTAATATTCAGTAATATTAGAAGAGAAACAAAGAAACCTCCAGCGTCTGAGATTTTCCTTGATGACTACAAGAAACGCTACCAAACTTTCTTTGCTGCGTATTCATCTATACTAAAGGTATATAAGAAAACAGGTAAGCGCAAAATAGCCGAGGCACAATTACCTTTAAGACTAGAAATTGACCAGTTTTTTAATTGGATAAGAGAAGTTAAGGCTCCAAAAGATAGCCCTGAAAAAGCTCCCTATAGAGTTGGGGAAGAGCTTGATAGATTCATCAAATCTAATACAGAAGAATACATTATATCGGAATGGGAATATTTAACTAAAATCGCTGAATATAACTATCCTGTGATTATCAAGACACTGGGTTCGGCGGACTCAATCAAGAACGCTACACCAGATAAGATTGTGAATGCCCTGATGGTTGTACATGCTTTTTACAGTACACTCCGCTTTCATGAAGGTGGAGAAGAACAATTGAAAGCTGATTTCTTGAGGGAGAATGATATAGAAAAAATAAAATCAACGCTTACATACTTACTACACAATGAAGATGATGATCATGTTACAAGAATGGGTCATTGTATTTATAATCCTGAACGCAAGCTGACATATTTCGCTGATAGCTGTGTGCAAGAGACCTTGGGATGGGTCAATCATGAAAATATCCCGATATGTAATGATAGAACTTTAAAATCTATAAGGTGGTTAGGTTTTAAGATAAGACTATAGACTGTAAAAAGCGAAAGGTGTCAGGTCTTGACATGTGCTATAATTCTGTACTGAATTGTACTTAATCGTACAGTCTGCCTTTCAACAACCTCAACTGCTCATATCCCGCCGTGACGTCGCCATCCCGAAATTTCGTGTGCAACCGCACACCTCTTTCGTGCCAATATTTAACGGCTGGTATGTCTTCTCTCCTTCATAGCTGTAAAGGCTCTCCTTCTTCGATGTCTCTGATGTAGAAATGTCCGATTCTTTTCTTGACTTATCGCGGCTGAATAATTTATCATTCAGAGGCTAGGGCTGCCTTTTATAAGCGGCAAGGCTTTTAGTAAGTAAATAACTGTGAACAATAAGGAGTGAATATGCGTAAGCCATTTATAGCTGCAAACTGGAAGATGTATAAGACCACCGGCGAGACAAAGGATTTTATTACGAACTTTCTGCCGGCTGTTAAATCTGTAAAAAATGTGGACATAGTGCTTGCCCCGCCGTTTATATCTCTACCGTTAGCCGGGGAGCTGTTAAAAGGGAGCAACGTGATGTTAAGTGCCCAGGACATGTACTTTGAAGCAGAGGGCGCATATACGGGCGAGGTCTCGGCGAAGATGGTTCTCGATGTTGGCTGCAAGTGGGTCATCGTCGGTCACTCGGAAAGAAGGCAGTATTTTAACGAGACAGATGATTTTCTGAACAAAAAGGCGAAGGCTGTGAAGGCGGCAGGACTGGGCTTAATATTCTGCATAGGTGAGTCATTAGAGGAGCGCAACTCCGGCAAGATGTTCGACGTAATCAAGCGTGAAATCGAAGGCGGCCTCAAGGGCATCGACACAGACAATCTGGTAGTTGCATACGAACCTATCTGGGCAATCGGGACGGGCGTAACGGCAACCCCTGACCAGGCGCAGGAGGCACACGCATTTGTCAGAGATAGATTAAGGGATATGTATGCCGCGAAGTCAGACGATATAAGGATACTCTACGGCGGCAGCGTTAAGCCGGACAATGTTACCGAGATCATGTCAAAGCCCGATGTTGACGGCGCACTGGTAGGAGGGGCAAGTCTGAAGGCCGATAGTTTTGAAAAAATAGTGAAGTTCGGATAATAAAAATGCAGACATTTTTATTGATAATTCATGTATCAGTGTGTATGTTTCTGGTGCTGGTAGTGCTGGTGCAAAGCTCCAAGGGTTCTCAGATGGGTGCGGCGTTTGGCGGGTCAAGCCAAACAGTCTTTGGAGCGCGCGGAGGGCAGACGTTCCTTGCCAAGATGACAACAATAGGGGCGATAGTGTTCATGGTATCATCGCTGTTGCTTGCGATTGTCGAGTCGAAGAAGACGTCTATAATTGAAGGTCCTAAGTCAGTGCCACAGCAGACGCAGCAGGCACCGGGGACAGGACTTCCATTTGAAGGCGGCGGAGTTAAGCCAGAGGCCGGCAAACCAGAGGCAGGAGTTAAGCCGGAAGCCGGGACTAAACCAGAGGAAGCGAAAAAAGCAGCGCCAGCGCATAAGCCGGCTGCATCTCAAGCACCGAAAGCCAAAAAATAGCGGCTGCGTATAAGCCGGACAGATTATTAAGGAGTTGCTTAAAGGGGAGGAACTCTATAATGATGCCTTATTTCTTTTCTAAACAAAGCGCCGTCCTATTGTCTCTGGCTATCTTATGCTGTCTTTCTGTCTTTGTTACAAATGCTGCAAATGCCGCTGCTTCGAGCGCGTGGCCGATGTTTCATCATGACGCTCAGCACACCGGGCAGAGTTCTAATAACGGCCCTCAAACCAATACGTTAAAATGGAGTTATAGCGCCAGTTCAGGTAATGCAAGTAACGGCAACACCCCCCCCGACACCCCCAGTATCAGCAACGATGGCCTGACATTATATACTAATGTCTCTGGACTGAATGGTGTTGCCGGCACTCACTATCTGGTCGCGCTGAGTACGGCGAATGGTCAGGTAATGTGGAGCCAATCGTTAAGTGGAGGCGGGGCAACTGCCGTTGGCGCTGACGGCACGGTTTACGCCGTTGGTGGAACTATCCTCTACGCCTACACATCGGCCGGAACTTTAAAATGGACTTATTCAGGCGCAACTGACAGTATCCACGGCGAACCATGTATAGGAAGCGACGGCACAATTTACATGGGGTCATGGGATACATACGTCTATGCCGTGAACTCTGACGGCACTCTTAAATGGAAATATAAGACCGCCGGCGCAATCGCCCCCCTCGCCTCCCCTACGCTGAGCACCGACGGCCTGACCTTGTACGTGGGAAGCGGAGACCCTCACAAGCAGACTGACGGGACTTTGTATGCTATCCTGACATCCAGCGGCACTCTCAAGTGGAGTAAAAAGATAGACAACTCAAGGTCAAGCGGCGCAGTTGTAGGACAGGACGGTACAGTCTATGCAGCTGGGACCGGTAGGATCAACGCATTTACTCTGGATGGGACGCAGTTGTGGCAATCGGCTTCCGGCACTGCGGAGTCTTTAACTCCAGCCCTTTCTTCATCGGGCATTATTTACACCGGCACAGGCTCAACAGGCAAGATTTACGCCCTCAACGCCACTACAGGGGCGACCCTATGGTCATACCAAACGGGGGTTAATCCCAACTACCCTAACGGCCCCCAGTATGGAGTTCTGACAGCACCGGTTATAGGTGCAGACTCAACTGTTTACGTGGGTTCAGTGGATGGAAAGATGTATGCCATGAAATCAGATGGAACGCTTCTGTGGACTTACTCAACCTCATCAACTATCGAGGAAGATTGCCCGGCAATAGGCGCTGACGGCACACTATATTTCAGTTCTTCTAATACATATCTTTATGCGGTAAAAGATAACACTACGACATATACGCTGAGCGTATCGAAATCCGGCACGGGCACGGGCACCATTACAAGCAGCCCGTCGGGGATAAGCTGCGGCTCAACCTGCTCGGCGTCATATACGTCAGGCACATCCGTATTGCTGACAGCAGCGGCAGCAAGCGGCTCTAATTTTTCAAGCTGGACTGGATGTGATAACACAAGCGGCTCTCAATGCACAGTTACTATATCGTCCAATAAGTCAGTAACGGCTGCATTTACAGCGGGCATGTTGGACAATGACTCTGCCTCCGCGGCCTTTGATGCAATCTACATTCAATATGCCTCATGGTTTGGGACAAAATCAGGGGGAGTATATACATATACATCCGGCTCAACCCCATATTATGTCCAGTGGTATAGCAACGGCGCTGGCCTTGTAGCGGGGACAGATGGCAATCTTTATACGTATTATAATGGCCAGTGGTACAGTTTAGGGATAACATGGAGAACATTCGGTGCGGCGGCCTCGAAAATCAGCTCAATTTACTCTCAATATACCTCATGGTTTGGGACGAGATCTGGTGGAATAGTTTCGGGGACATCCGGTTCTGCCACATACTATCTCCAATGGTTTTCCAACGGAGCTGCCCTCGTAGCGTGGACAGACGGCTATATGTACACTTATTATAACGGGACTTCGTACGCTTGGGGGGTAAGCTGGCGGTAAGTTTATCGATAATGAATCATGAAATTTAAGCGGCTGTTTTATCTTACCGGCGCAAAGTCAGGAGCGTTACGCAAAGGCACCTCTGTGGTGGACCCAAAGACAATAAAGGAATCGCTTGACGAATCGTCGTCATACAACCGAAAACAGCTTATTTTTTTTCTCCTGCTTCTTGCTTATGTTTTTACTGTTGCTGCTGCCACTACCGATATACAGCTCCTGCTTACCGACACCAGAAAGATAACCCTACCCTTCCTGAGCGCCGAAATACCTATCCTTTTCTTCTATAGATTTACGCCCATTATCATCTTCCTGTTTCATATTAATTTATTTATCAATCTCTATTTATATGCAAGGGAATATATTCCCTGGCTTGAAGATGAAAAGAATAAACCGTCATATTTAACTACTCTTTTCTTTAATTATTCTTTTATTAATAATAATGGAAAACTTGGATTTTCAGGGTATTTTCTACTTACTATAATACTATATTCTTTCTTACCATTTGTTACTCTTGCATGGATTACATTAATGTTTTTACCTTATCGTAGTGAAGGACTTACACTATATCACGAGATTATAATTATATTAGACGCCTTAGTGTCAGCTATCTTTTTTTGGATAATAAACAAATTATTATTACAGAAGCGGCAACCAGAAATATTACTCATTAATATTAACATACTAATTATTACAACATTATATTTCATATTTATATTATGTTTGTATCCAATTAATCTATTTCCATATCAAAGAACAGAACATAGTTGGTTCGACAATAAAATATTTAACAGAAATCTTAAAGTAGCCAACAAAACCATCGTAGAAAAGGAAAGTCGCGACGCAAGTATTAACTATAATCTATCAAAAGGTACGAATAGAGAAGAAGCTTTGGCTAACTTATCCGAAAGACTTGACTTAAGAAAAAGGAACTTGAGTTATGCGGATTTCAGCAACTCTAAATTCATAAATGCCAATTTAGATAATGCAATCCTTACAGGGGCTTTATTAGATAATGCTACCTTTCAAAGGGCAAGTCTTCGATCTGCGAATTTAGATAATGCAAGCCTTAGAGATGTTTTATTAGATAATGCAAGCCTTCAAAAGGCAAGCCTTCAAGGAGCTGATTTATATGGGGCAAGCCTTCAAGGGACTGATTTATCTTGGGCAAGCCTTCAAGGGGCTGATTTATGGAATGCAAAACTTCAAGGGGCTAATTTACTTGAGGCAAGTCTTCAAGGGGCTGATTTATCTTGGGCAAGCCTTCAAGGGGCTTCTTTATATGTAGCAAGCCTTCAAAGGGTTTCTTTACATGAGGCAACCCTTCAAGGCGCTTTTTTATATTGGGCAAACCTTCAAGGGGCTGATTTATCTAGAGCAAACCTTCAAGGAGCTGATTTATCTGGAGCGAACCTTCAAGGAGCTGATTTATTTGCGGCAAACCTTCAAGGAGCTGATTTATTTGCGGCAAACCTTCAAGGAGCTTTTTTATATAGGGCAAATTTATATTGTACCCCCTGATTCACCATCAAAAAAAGAAGGGAACCTCGTTGTTACCCGTGGGAACGGGATGTTAGAATAAGTTTGTGGAACAAAAAACTAACACCAACGAGGTGAATATATTATGGCACAAGGGACGCTA
>JADFYO010000018.1 GCA_015233015.1 Nitrospirota bacterium
CGGCAAGGGACAAGGATGACGACAAACTAAGCAACTACCGCTTACTTATGATGTAGAACAAATTTACCGTGATGCGGCTTGGCAAGGAATGCCGCGGGTATATAAATATATTTAAAAAAAATGTTAATATATGCAAGCGGTTGGCAGTAAAGTAAAATGGCAAGCCGGTGTGGTGGAATTGGCAGACGCGACGGACTCAAAATCCGTTGAAGGCAACTTCGTGGGGGTTCGACTCCCCCCACCGGCAATACCTGACACATTGATATTAAAAGATATTTTTCTCTAAACCCCTCAAAAATACCGTCACCAAACCGTCACCAGCTATTTTTGAGGCTTCTGGTTTCATCGGAAATTTGTTATAACTAGGCGTTCAAATTTACAAATCTTAACAGGCGATTTTGCAAATTTTCCTTATTCCGTCAATTCCCTGACGTTTTTCAGCTTAACCTCCATCTCAATAATTCCTGATCAACAGCTCCACCACCTTCTTCTTGTGACTCAGGTTGTATGTGGTTTCGACCTCCTCTATGGTAAACTCACGGTAGAGCTGCCCTATCTCGTCGACATTATTTATGGACATGATAAATTTGCCCTGTATCGCTGTTAAAACGTCCCTTAATTTTTCGAAGTCAGCCCGATAGAAGATATTCTTACCGTAATCGGGTTCATTTCCATAATTCGGACAAAAACCTATCGAATTCGTCTCGTGCAATCAGGATATGCCTGAAATACCTGGCGAACTCGTCAAGGTGATGTTTTACTACTCTGTATAGAGTCACAAGGTCATGGTTTATGTCATTTATGATCTCAACCTGTGATTCTTCCTTTTTGAATAACATCCACGCCGCACCTGCAAATACCTCACAATAACACGTATGCTCCGGCATCTTGGGAATAATTTGCTTGGTCAGTAATGATTTGCCGCCAAGGTACGATAAGAAACTCTTCATAGTGTCCTGATTATATTGGGTAAACCTGCTACAATCAATCCGCCCTGGCTAGGGTGCGGATGGCAGCGGGTTATCCCGTTCGGTGCTGATACACCGGTGTCTTTTGGAGGTTATTCTCCTGCGGACTGCTGTCCGCTCTAAATCTATCTCTTACTTCAGCTTATTTCGTTGCTACAATATCCCTATCGCAGCGTGGTGGACGTGTTGAAAGCCGCTTAGGCGTTCGTCCTTGTCGTCGATTACCCATTCGTTTTTAATCCCTGTTTCGATTTGAATCATCCCTATTGTCCTCTTTGTGAACGTGCCGTTTTCAAAGGTACAATATGTATAGACCATATTGCCCTTGTTTATCTGGCACGAGGCCGCGCTAATGTCACCCGTTAAATCTGTCTTAATCAGGGCGCCGTCCTTTGTTTTATACGCGATATGGTACGTTATAACCGTAGGGTTATTTATTTGTATCGTTACCGGCGTTGGAATTGTCCCGTCGTTTACGTTTGGCGTTTCGGTTGAGTTCATGTAATAGACGTAACTCTTCTTGTATATGATCATAAAGTAGTTCGCGCCGTCCATGTTATCGAAGGCCATTATGTGAATATCCCTGAAGCCTATTTTACTCGCTTCGTGCTTTTCTCCGATAGAAATTGCCGACCAGCGGACATTGTCGCGGCCTGTTGAGGTGTTTATAAAGGTTTCAACTTTCAGAGTGGCGTTGAATTTGCCCGGACCGGATACGCTTCCGCTTGCGGAGACTGCCCCGTCTCCAAAGCCTCCGTGCGCGTCCCCTGATTGGCGTACCAGCGTCATAGCCGGAATTGCGCCCGGTATCCAGTCAAGACGGCTGCTGTCATATCTCGATTCCTCGTATTCGGCATTTTCGATTTCCATCTCCCCCACCATCAGCCTTTCTGTCCTTTTACATAACGTGTCGAAGATAGCTGTCTGGCCGTTATATACCCATGTGTCTGTAGTGGTATAAAAAACAGGGGGCGTCCTGTCCAGATACCACCTGGCGGACACGACTAAATTCAGGGTATATGGCCATTGGACATTCCCGCCCTTGGTTATAACATTGCTTTCTATTTTGACAAGCGCGTTGTCTTTGTCGAAGATGTCTATTACCTGATGGGTCATCCAACTGTATCCTTTCTGCCACGGTGTGCCGGTTATATAATCGCTGCCGATTAGTTTACCGGTAATATATCCGTTATTGTCCGGCGCTGCCTTATATGCTATCTCGTTTTTCCAAAGCTGATAAAACTCGTCCTCAGGGAAGAGGCTTAACTCCCTATACATAACGCCGGTGCCGAGAAGCGCTTGTTTTTTGATAAACATGCAGGCGGTTATATAGCCGTCGCTGCCGCTTGTGTATGCGTGTCTGCTTCCCGGCAGCCGCATAAACTGCGTCGTGTCTTCGGTATACTTCTCGTCTGTCTGTGTTTTAGTCCAGTTGCCGATATAGTTGCTTCCTACGATTCTTTGCTGGTTTAGTACCAATACGGTCGAACTCCACGAGGTCTTCGTAAATTCCACGTAGTCTATCGTGTCGTTATAGACAAAGATGGAGGGCAGCTCCGCCGCATAGACCCCGTCGCCGGATTGAATATTCAGCGTAAGGCCAGTGTCCGAGATTGTCAGGTTTCCCTTCATTAAACCAGTAGGCTTAATTTTCGTTAATTGCTTATCGACGATATATACCAATGCGCGGTAATCCTTTCCATTGCGTCCTTGTGATGTGTCATAGACCAATTCATAATTGTATCCGTCTGGCTCATTAGCCGTATTGCGGATATAGATGAGGAGAAGATAATACCCGCATGGCTTCTTATCCTCTAAAAACCCCACAATTTTAAGCTCTGTCTTGTCTTTGATATCCTCTAACGTATAGCGGACGTGTACTTTGTCATTTTTTTCAAACGCCGATGAGGCACCCTCAAGAGCAGCCGTTGCTGCGTTCCTGCATGTCCCGTTCGCAATTGTAGTAGAAGTTCCCCTGACAAAACGGGCAAAATTGTTATAAAAAGAGGAGTTAGGGTAAAGCGTGGCAATTAGTAGCCACTAATAATATAAATATAATGCATATAATACCTGACAATAAGGAAAAGGACGAGCTTATAGAAGAACTATACAGGCAGGTTGGTCAGCTCAAAATGGAACTTGACTGGCTAAAAAAAAAGTTGGGAACTAAAGGTTAAGGACAAGAGAATGCTCATCGACAGGACAAACGAATTCATATCGATAGCAAGACAGGCAGTGCTTTTAGGGCTGTCACGGTCAGCCATATACTACGAGCCTGTAGACACTTACGATATAGAGCTTATGCGGTTAATAGATGAGCAATACACAAAGACCCCTTTTTATGGTTCAAGGAGAATGGTTGTGACATTGAGGGGCATCGGGCATAAGGTAAACAGGAAACGGATACAGAGGCTGATGAGAGTAATGGGTATTGAAGCCATTTACCCGAAACCAAGGTTAAGCAAAGCAAATCCTGAACATAAGATTTATCCTTATTTATTAAGGAATTTGGAGATTAATAGGAATAATCATGTTTGGGGGACAGATATAACCTACATCAGGTTGGCTAAGGGCTGGGTGTACCTGGTGGCGATAATGGACTGGTTTAGCAGGTACGTGTTATCATGGGAGCTATCGACCAGCCTTGATGTAGAATTCTGCGTAAGGGCATTGGAACAGGCGTTTACTATAGGTATGCCAGAGATATTCAACTCTGATCAAGGGTCACAATTTACAAGCGAAGAGTTTGTGTCATACTTAGAGCATAACGGGGTTCGGGTAAGCATGGACGGTAAAGGAAGGGCAATTGATAATATCTTCACTGAGAGATTGTGGAGATCGTTGAAATATGAAGAGGTTTATTTGAGAGACTACCGCGATGTCCGTGAATCACGCAGTGGCATAGGGAGCTATCTGAACTTCTATAATTATGAGAGACCACATCAATCGTTGGGGTACAGAACTCCGGCGGACGTGTATTATGGCAGAAATAACTGATACGGCTGTGGAAATGGCGGGGATATTGAGAACTCGAAAAGATGAGTTTTCAACACCCCCTTTAACAACTCTCCGCAAAAGATGCTCCGAGTTGTTAACATTACCACAGCCTCTACTACTGCAAAATATTGTGAAAAAGGAGGAGAAAAGGACTACTGACTTAGGACATACACCCGCCCCTTTGGGGCTTGGGCTATGAAAAATATATGGACTTGCTGTAACTTAAAAAAGGCAATTTTCTGTCTTGACAAATGGGTCCACCATAGATTACGATGATTTTTAATAAGAAGGCGATAGACATATTTTGGATTTCTAACGATGGTATATCACTTAGGGAATATGGTGACATTGATATTGGGGATACTTTTTTCAGCGCGTTAACTTTTACAGATACTGAAATAGAGCCGTCTGACAGCGCAACAAAGTCATTTAAGAGAGTTGACCTGAATATTTATGAGGGAGTAGGCAGGATATTTGCCATAGACACCTACGAAGACTACCCAACATTGGTATTTGACTGTGGGATATACGCCTTCTCAATTTATAGTAAACTTCCTCAGGGAATCGAGAGCGGCTCGTATGTGAAGATGCGATTTTATCTTGTGTTCGATGAGGGCCGTCATTCGCAGCTTAGCATGAATGGTGAATCTCTTAATAAGGTTATCCCGGGTATGGTTTACGACTGGAGAGTGAAAGATGTGCTGATATTGATAGAGGAGGAAAATGGAAAGAAAAACTTTGCACACTTGCCTGTTGCCTATACATCTTCTACAGGAAAGATATATAGACGCATCAGTGGAACCAATTACGAAGAAGACTGTGACGGTTACGATGCAGAGTACATTCTGATCTGCGAGATGCTGTGACACGTTAAGGCGATAACGTCCACTACGCATATTTATCTTAAATCAAAGGAGGCTACTAAACTATGGACAACAAGGTCATGTCGGACAGTTACTGTGAGGCGGTCGCGTATATCATCATAACGCAGGCCCAATATCTGGAGGATAAGAACAAGGCCGGTGCGTTTATTGCTTTATTCTTACAAAGTATAAGCAAGAAATACGGCGAGACGGGCTTGAAGCGCGTAGTAGAAGCAATCAGAAAAGAGCTGACGCCGGAGGCCCTGCAGAAGCTGGGATACAAGCAAGACGTTAAAAATGCGGCGGGCAATCGGGCAAAGAAACAATCCCCGTTTATAGCGCGTCTCAGGAATAAGTTACGAAAGAAAAGACAAACTGGTACCTTCAAACAAGCTTGAAAAACATCCCCCTCGCAGCATCGCCATCCAAAACTCCTCATGCAGTTCACACCACAGGACGGGCTAAGACTGGCCTTAAACGCCGGTACCTTAGCCCGCATCTTTTGTAACCGTGAACCCCATTTTAGCACTGCGACAAGAGGCTGTGAATATTGAAAACACTATTAACAATAAAGCGGAGGAAAATAAAAATACTTTACCTATGCCGAAGCAGGCGGCGATAATGCCCGACGCTAGCGGCCCTGTCGTGTGCCCTATGTCCATTATGGAGGCAAACACGCCCATCGAGGAACTTAACTGCTCCTTTCGGCTCAGGTCTCCGATTAACGCCGATGTGGCCGATGTTACGACTGACATGCTCAGGCCAAACGCTATGCTTACTATCATACTGACTATAATGCCTTTTGCATAAATTATCAGGCTCATAAATACGGCACATAATAATATGCCGGCAGCTATCTGCGACGACCTGCCGTATTTATCCGAGAGTTTACCCATGACGGGTTTAGTCAGGGCAACCGATATTATCTGTGCTGAAAGCACCGCGCCGATTTCGTAAGCGTTCATTCCCTTATTGATTAAATATAGCGGCAAAAACGTCTCAAATGTGCCATATGCAAACAACACGGCGGCTTCGACACCGCCGGTCAGCAAAATTCCCCTGTGGGTAGTCAACTCGCTGAGCATCTTCAGCACATCGGTACGTTTCGTCTTTACACGTCTTATGTTGTCCTTAGGCAGCCGCGACATCAATAATAGTGTAATAAGACCGGCGGCAGAGCATACGAGATAGACGGCGTTAAAGCCCGCGTGCGGGTTCGTTGCAAGATACCCAAGAATTGCGCCGCCCACTATAGGAGCAAAAAACCTGCCCGCTAATGTCGCACTTGAAAACATCCCCAACGCCTCGCCCTTTCTCTCTGCGTATATCCCTGATATAACCGCCATTGACACCGGAACCATTATCGCCGTTGCAAGCCCGTGATAAAATCGAACAAGTGAAAGCAGCATGACATTGGCAGCCAGAAGGTATAACAGAGGGGCGGTAAAAAATACGAATGCCGCCACAGTAAGCATCCTCTTATTACCGTACCTATCGGCAAATACTCCGGCTAAGACGCTGCATGTAATACCGGCTACCGGCGAGACCGACGCGACAATGCCAATTCCCAACGGCCCTACGCCAAGATAAGAGGCATACAGAGGCAGCACAGGGCTTTTAGCCATTGTCGAACTAAATATGGCAACGAGACCCGATGTACACAGAAGCGCATACGGCGACATTTTTATGATTTGGCCATTAGGCCATGAATTTCCTCGTGATAGCCGATATATCGCCTGAGTGTGATGTCATTTTTACCGTATTGGGGATAGTCAGTCAGGATTTCAACAAACCTGGTTTCTGCGTCTTTATCACCGTTGAGTTTGACAATGCCGTCATAGATAATGTCAACGAGCCTGTCAGCATAAATTACAATCCTTTCTTCGATGGTCTTAAGCGAATAGTCTTTGACCGGCAGGCCGAGTTCCTCTGCCTCCGCCGGAGTAAGGCCGCCTCTGATGTGTTTTTCCATTATGTCTGTGATGGCAGTTGGCAGCCCCAGCGCCTTACCCAGTTCAGCGCCTATTTTGCCATGCTCTATGTCGTGTGTTTTAGACTTGCCGAGGTCATGAAACAAGGCGCCTCTTGCGACAAGTTCCATATCGATGGTTCCTCTGCAGCGAGTTGCTATCTCAAGTGCCTTCTCAGCAACCTTTACGCAGTGGTCAATGTCCTCCCCGCTGACACCGGCCTGGCGTAACAAATCAATATCGCTATCTTTTATCGTATATTCAGCCATTGTCTTAGTCCCCTTTTATCCCGAAATACTGAAGTGTGTCGGCGATGGCCTTGTGCAGGTCGTCTTCGATATGTTTAAACTTGGCTTTCACATCGTCGTGGAGATGCTCGATGTACTGTTGACGTGCCTCTTCACCATATTTCCCCTCGATCTCTTTACCGTATTCGAAGATTTTAGTAATATCGTGGCGCTCTGCCTTTTTTGACGGGTCGTTATCCAGCCAATCATGTACCTCTCTGAATTCCTTACCTGTCGTTTGCAGACTCTTTTTGTAGTGTATCCCTACCGGCGGCATTTTAATACCTCCTGTTCATTTTAATCAGATGCTGAAAGCATCACATGCCCAGTCTGCCGATCTCTAGCTATTCTAAGCACGCTTGACGAAAATACATGTGATATACTCAATAAACGCTTAAAAGTATATCATTCCTCAGCGTTAACCACCAAAACAGGACACTTAGCCTGTTCGATCAGCTTTTCTGTCGCACTTCCTTGTAAAAGTTTTTTTAATCCACTTATTCCATAACTTCCAACGACTATCATATCCACTCCTTTTTCACCTGCTGCTTCCAGGATGGCTTTATATGACCTGTCTGTTGGGATTAGTGTTTCAGCGTGGATGCCTGCTTTCTTTGACATCTCATCAATCATATCTACATGGTATCGGGCGTATTTTCTTTCATCTTCGGAGTGAATGGAAAACAGCACGATAATATTACCTTCTAAACGTGTTGCGATTTCAACTGCCTCTTTTGCTGCCGCTTCGCCGTGCTTTGAACCATCGATACCAACAAGAACCGTTTTCCCCTCTATCCTGGAATCCTTTGGTACTACAAGCACTTTGCACGTGACACGTCCTATTACGTCTGCCGCCACCTCTCCGGTAAATAATTTCAGGATACCTTTGTATCCCCGCCTTCCTATCACTATCATATCAATATGGTTCTTTCGCACTTGTTCTTCAATACTTTGATGGGGTGTATCGCCATAGGACAAGATGAGATGGCAATCTAAGTTAAGAGCTGCAGCCCTGTCCTTAACAGAAGATATGTACTGTCCTACGCTATCTGCAATTAAATCGATTTCCCGCGGTAAATAAGTCTCTCCATCTGTATTTTCATAGACAAACCCCATCACAAAGAGAGTACTTGAACATTTTGAGGTTAGTTTTAATGCAGCACGTATAGCCCCTTCACTGAATTCGCTGCCATCTGTAAACAAAAGTATATTCCCCATTTTGGATATCGGACATGATTGAACTTCACTCATACAACCTCCCTACTCTTTTTATTAGTGTATAAAGTGTACCCAATTGTCAGGAGCACTTGTTCATAAATTTAAGACGCCACCACCCTGTTTGACTAACAAATCATAGTGCCTCGTTCTCAGATGCCCACGATTTTAATTCTATATTTAGTATAATCTATATAGTCGTTATAGTCAAATGTTTTGTCAGGAAAGTGGCCGTAAACTATGGACAGCGACTGGGCGGAGACGCTGAGCGTCTGATTATTTTCATTCAGGCCATCTTTGTGATATAATATAAACATGAGCGAAACCATGACAGAAACAGCCCCGGTAGCCGCTGTCACAACTGCCGCCGTTACAAATCCCGACATAGAGCGAATAAACGAGATACTACATAAACTATCTCCTGAGCGCGTTAAAGAGATTGCCGATTTTACAGCTTTCCTTGCCGAAAAGGAGCGCAAACATAAGGCTTTCGTCGAGGAGACGCTGGCCGCTGAACAAAGAGGCGAATACCTGATATTTCATACAGCCGAAGAGTTCATGGACGCTATCCTCAATGCCGATGACGATTAAAACCGACAAGCCTTTTACAAAGAGAGCGAAAAAATATTTAAAGAAAGATCCAAACCTTAAAAAGATATACTTAGAGTTCGCAAGTAAAATTCTTAATGACCCCTTTGACCCTTTACTTAAAACTCACAAACTCTCAGGAAATCTCAAGGATAGATATTCCTGCTCACTAACGCATGACATTCGCGTTATATTTAAACTTGCCGGCGACATCGTCCACCTCCTCAACATAGGCCCTCACGACGAAGTCTATTGATTATGACCGGGTTGCCTTTATGAGAACGAAGTTTGAAATTATAATAATCTGACGGCGGGTGGTGATAGCCCCCTCCATCTGATGATGTTGCGTTTGATGGAGGGGGAGTTCCTTCTCTTAGATGTTCAGTCTTGTTCGACTTTAAATGTATCTATCAAAATATCGGCCGCAACCATATTGGCTCCATGCACAAGGGCATCAAAGATGTCCCTTTCACTCCAGCCCAGACCTCGTAACTCATCTACATCGCTGCCCACAACTGAGTGAGGGTTTTTTACAGCCTTTAGTACGAACAGGAGCAGCGCCTTTTCTTTTTCGGGAAGCGGTGCCTTCCGGGGGTCTTTGATCGTCTCATTAAGGACATCTATGCCTATGCCGCTTTGTATCAACCTGCCCTTGTTCATATCGATACAGTAGGTGCAGTTTGTACCCACCGATACGAGCATTCTGACAAAAGTCAAAAATCCCATATTCAGAGTTGGATGATTCATGAAGTACCCCATGACATTAAAGGTGCCTTCAAAAATCGCCGGACTAACAGCGTAGAGCTGCATTGGATTTGGAACTTTCCCCATCACCCCTTTAATTGTTGAAAAAATCTCGGCTGTCTTTCCTGTTGCTTCCTCCGGTGATACGGTTTTAATTAATGGCATCATTACCTCCTTTATTTTCGTATTCATACCATACCGTCAGGCCATACCATCCAGCAGGTATGTTTGCAGAATAGCACATACCAGCAGGTATGTCAAGGGTGTTCGATAAAATTATTTTATCGTCAGCGAATTGATATAGATTTCAATCTGTGCAGTGCAGCGGCGATAAATCTCAACCGAGTTGCTCTTTTTAGCCGTGGTGATACAACCCTCGAGGCATGATAGTATGAACATGGCAGTATCTTCGGGATTCACATCTTTCTTTATTTGCCCTTTTTCTATGGCCTGAACAATGACCTTGGTTACTATTGCCTGCCAGTCGTTGAATAACGTCTCCAGAAGCCTTGCAAAATCCTCATCTATGGGCGACATCTCCTGAATAAGGTTATTTAAGGGGCAGCCATTTTTGATTTCAAATAAGCTGCAATGTTCAAATAAGATAGTGGGAAGTATCCTGATGTGGTCAATAAGGGCAGTCAACGGCTCCGGCTGATCTAATAACGGCAGCTCCCAGAATTGCTTAAAAAATGCTGATACAGTCTCAGAAATAGCGGTAAGCGCCAGTTCCTTCTTGGATCTGAAATAATGATACAGCGCGCCCTTCGTAAACCCGGTTTTCTCTACGATGTTGTTGAGAGACGCCCCCTGATAGCCGTTCAGGTAGATATCCTCAAAGGCGGCGTCTATTATTTTTTTTCTTGTATCATGGTCGTGCCCAGCGGCGGCATGTTGCTTTAACTCTTTAGACATAGTTAATTCTACAACTAATTGCAAAGTTTTTTCATTACCGCGGGGACATCTATCGGGGTAAACGCATTTCAACAGATGATTATTTTCATTCAGGCCATCTTTGTGATACAATAAAACCATGAGCGAAACCATTACAGAGGCAGCCCTCCCCGTTGCTGCCGGCACAACTGCCGCCGTGACAAACCCTGACATAGAGCGAATAAACGGGATACTACAGGTGCTATCTCCGGAACGCGTTAAAGAGATAGCCGACTTTACAGCCTTCCTTGCCGAAAAGGAGCGCAAACACAAGGCATTCGTCGATGAGACGCTGGCCGCTGAGGCCAGTACCGAGAGATATACCTTTAAAAACTCCAACGAGTTGATACAGGCCGCTATTGATTCAGTTTCTGATGATGCTTAATCTTGAGGCTGATAAATCCTTTCTAAAGAAACTTGGTAAACTTTTAAAAGGTTCTCCAGCGCTGAACGAGAAAATATCCATAGCTTTCGATTTGTTGCAGGAAAACCCTTTCACACCATCATTGAAAACGCATAGGCTTTCAGGACGCCTCAAAGATAGATATTCCTGCTCACTAACGCATGACATTCGCATTATATTCTCACTATCCGATGAAACCGTCCACCTATTCAACATAGGCCCTCACGACGAAGTCTATTGATCAGAGCCGGGCTCAGGAAACTATCAACAGCGGCTGTTTTATTCAATACCCCATGACATCCATCCACATGCGAACGGTGGCTAAGGTTATCACAACCGCGAGGGCCTTTCTCAGAACCGGAGCAGGGATTTTCTTTGTAAACCCCGCACAAATTCTTGCCGCCGGTATTGAACTGATTACTACGACTGCCGTCATCACATATGGAACCTGTCCGGTTATAAGTTTCCCTATCGCCCCTGAAATTGACGCAACGAAGGCTATACCCAAGGTGCTTCCAATAGCGACCTTCGTCGGGATTTTCAGTAAATAAATCATCAGCGGCGTAAATATATATGCCCCAGGCGCCCCAACCATCCCTCCTATAAATCCTAAAATGGTAGAAATCAGGGCGGCTTTGGGTTTGCTGAACTTTATATCGCTTAAAATTACGTCTTCGTCAGATTCCTTATTCGGCAACACCATCACAACCGCCGCAAAGGCTGACATTACGGCAAATATCAACAGAAGCGTCTTGCTTGACGAACGATTTGAATACACGGCGCCAATAAAAGCGGCAACCACGGCAGTAACTCCCATTATGACTACCAGTTTTTTCAGGACGAGCTTATTCTTGTTCTGTACCGACAGCCCCGCAAGCGACGACGCAAACACTACAATTATTGTAATCCCGGAGACCGCTTTCATATCGAGCGCTCCCACCCCTATTAGCGGTGGAATGTATAAAAGCATCGGCACAAGGACTATAGCCCCTCCCAATCCCAAAAGCCCTGAAAGACCACCTCCGGCTGCCCCAATTAAAAATAACGCCGCCAACATGCCTACCGAAACCATCATGGCTAATATTGTACCACAATTGCCGTAAGATTTCAGAAGGTGAATCAAGATTTTTTTATTTCAACAACAGAAATGAATATGTTACTATACACACGTTCCTGGAAGAAAAGAAACAGACACATTAACTAACATTTGCCTAACACAACAGAGATTATAAGGGGAGAAAGGACATGCGCGACTGCAAACACGGGTGCAGCAGCGATCACGGCAATAGCAACGGGCCGCAGAAGGCAGTCGTCTTACTAAGCGGCGGGGTTGACTCAGCGACCGCCCTTGCCATCGCAACGGCTGACGGCTATGACTGCTATGCCCTGTCATTTGATTACGGGCAAAGACATATAGCAGAGCTTCAGAGCGCGGGTATGGTCTCGGAGTATCATGGCGCATCCCGCCATCTGGTTATTAAATTCGACATGAGAAGCATCGGAGGCTCTGCCCTGACAAGCGATATGGAAGTCCCCAAAGACAAAGCCCCTGTCACCGGTGCACCTGAGATTCCCGCGACATATGTACCGGCAAGAAATACGATATTTCTCTCATTTGCCCTGGCCTGGGCGGAGGTACTTGGGGCATGGGACATATTCATCGGCGCAAACGCAGTTGACTACAGCGGTTATCCCGACTGCCGTCCTGAGTATCTTCAATCGTTTCAGGCAATGGCCAATCTGGCAACTAAAACGGCGGTAGAGGGAAAGGGATCTATCGTAATCCACGCGCCGCTGATACACATGACAAAGGCGCAGATAATAAAAACTGGGCTGGAGCTTGGAGTGGATTATTCGCTGACAAGTTCCTGTTATGACCCAACCCACGCCGGTGCGTGTGGCCGATGTGATTCCTGTGTAATACGCCAAAGAGGGTTTGAGCAGCTTGGCGTGAAAGACCCCATTAAATACGCCACATGAGGAAGCAGTCATTGACAATAAAATCTGATGTCCATATAATAAGAATACATGAGTAGGAAGAGAACACATGAATAGGAAGATTATAATCGCGGTGTTGTTAACGGCATTGTGCATTTTAGCGGCAGGCGCAGCGGGATTGGCTCACGCCGGGGGCGAGAATGCCGCTGATGCGGATAAGTTAACATTGATTCTCAATAATAACGAAGAGAGGGTTCTCGATGGATGCCGCATTGACGGCCCGTATTATTGTGATAAGAATGGACGTTTTTGCATACACGAGAATAATATAGCTGCCCTGAAAGGCAATTCGCTGCGGTGCTGGGGGACTGGAATAATTGGCAATCTGCGCCCGACTAAAGATTTAATTCAGGAGGTTAAGGACGCCGCTGGGATAAGCGATTGGTTTAGGAAGGCATGTGAAAGCGGCATCAAGAGTTTGAGTTCTTTTTCAAGCGACGGCAAGATGATTATAGACCAGGATAAATTAGAATCTATCCGCCTGTTAAAAGGCGACTCCCCAACTAAAAGCTTAATCGGGCAGGGCAAGACGTTCACATTCTCATATGAAGCCAAATATTCTAACAACAGACAACAGCAGTATAATTGCCGGATTAACACAAGGGCATGGATTTACTATATATATATGTATCAGTGATTATGTATGTATCAGTGATTTCCTCCCCCGCAATGCCGCTGCCTGCTGGCACATATAGTCCTTTTCATGGTTGAGCATATAAAGGGAGATTAACTAAGGAGATTAACCCGATGGATTTTTACGTAGTCTTAGTAACCGTACCCAATAACAAGACGGCTAAAACCATAGCCGAGACACTCGTCAGCGAAGGTTTGGCAAAATGCGTTAACATCGCAAACGATATTAAATCCATATTCCGCTGGGAAGGCAAGGTGCAGAAGGAAGAGGAGCTGCTTATGATTATTAAGACAAAAAAGTCAAATTTCCCGTCTCTGATGACAAAGGTCAGAGAGCTTCATCCATATACAATGCCGGAAATAATTGCGTTGCCCATTGTCGATGGCTCTGAGGAATATCTGGGCTGGCTTAACTCGTGATTGACTTTTTAATTGTGTTCGTGAGTGACTTATTTAATTGTGTTTATGATTGATTTATTTAATTGTGTTTATGATTGACTTATTTACTTCTATTTATGTATAAATGAGCATGGAAAGCAAACTATTTTTCGGTAATTATCTGCTTAAGAAAAAGCTGATACGCGAAGAGGACGTATTATATGCCCTTAGGTATCAGAGCGAGAAAACGCCGTCCTTTATTGAAACTGCCGTTAACATGGGTTGTCTTGACATGAAAAAAGTCTATGAGATATTAACGATGCAGGCAAATACCGACTTGGCTTTCGAGGAAATAGCCCTACAGAAAGGCTGTCTTACAAGCAGCCAAATCACTGACATACTCAATGAGAGAGAAAAGGCAATGCCGCACATCGGAGAGATCCTTGTCAATATGGGCACTATCGCAGAAGACGTTATGTCGGCGGCGTTAAAGGCCTTTCAGCAAACCACTGAGAGGTTCATAGAGTTAAGCGATATCCTGCGCGGCGTGAAGATGTTTCAATCGATAAGCGACAGGGCGCTGGAGGCCCTTGCCATCATTTCAGAAAAAATAATATGCAAACAAAATGAACGAATAATCTATGAAGGCGAAAAGGCGGAATGTTTTTATTGTGTCGTTTCGGGTTCTCTTAGGGTAACAAAAAACAATCCCGATGACTGGGACAAGGATATATTCATATATACAATTACCAACAACGATGTATTTGGCGTATCGTCTATTTACGAAAAAGAAAAGAGAGCGGCTAATGTAACCGCTGAGCAGGAATGTGTCCTTTTGCGTTTTGACAGAGAAAAATTTCTGGGGTTTCTGAGCGAACACCCAAAGGCCGCATACCACATTTTGCTGTTTATCATTCAAAGGCTCGTTTACAAACTCCAGTTAGCGCACAGGGAGCTTGCAAACGAAAGAAAACATATCATAGGTTCAGAGCCTTTGATGGACGGCATAGTTTAAGCAATTTAACAAAAATAAGGAGAAAAGAAGGAGAAAAGATGGCTTCGACAGGTGCACTGGTTACTATAAAATATGATGAAAAAGGGCTTGTCCCCGTAATAATACAGGACGTGAGGGATTCGGCTGTTTTGATGATGGCCTACATGAACGCCCAGTCTTTTGATGAGACAATAGCCTCGGGATATACCCATTTCTGGTCGCGTTCGAGGGGGAAGTTCTGGAAAAAAGGCGAGCAGTCAGGGCATGTACAGGAGGTAAAGGAAGTCCTCATAGATTGCGACGGCGATACTGTGTTGATAAAGGTCATACAGCACGGTCCCGGGGCCTGCCACACGGGACACAGAAGCTGCTTCTACAGAGACAGCAACGGTATAGAGACAGAGGGAAAGGTGTTCTCCGAAGAAGACGTATATGGCAAAAAACACGGCCAATAGCACCCCTGAAAACGTAATAGCATCGCTTTACCGTCTGATACTGGAAAGGAAAGAAAACCCTCAGGCGCACTCCTACACCTGCGCGTTGTTTTCAGGAGGTAAGGACAAGATACTAAAAAAAATCGGAGAAGAGGCCGTAGAGGTTATTATTGCCGCGAAGGGACAGGGCAGGGTGCGTCTAATTGAGGAACTCTCCGACTTGTGCTATCACACGCTTGTCCTGATGGCTTTGGAGGGAGTCTCACCGGAGGATATTGCACTGGAACTCCAGAGAAGGTCGAGCCGGAGTTCAGAAGCCGCCAACGAGCGGCAGCCGGTTTTCAATAAATAAAACGTGTGCGAGAAACAGGGGTGAAGGGGGATTATCCCCCTTCGTCTTTAATTAAGTCTTCCAATCAACTTAACTATAGCTTATAACATAACTTGCTGTCCAGTGTCTGTTATTTATGTTATCACCAGCACCACATTGCAGCTGTTGAGCTGGGCGTTGCCGGTTTTTTCGATTCTGTAATCCTTTTCGTCGTTATATGCTACATGGGTTACATTACGCGTCGGCATAGGGACTACTATTATCGCATTAGCATCGGGGGCTTCGGCCTTTATTTCCTCTATAATGTCCTCGATTGCTCCAACGCATTTGTCAAACACTGCCTCTATTGCGCTGGATTTGCAATACCCTCTTACACAATCGAAAAATGCCTCCGCCTCCCGCGCTGCCTGTGCCTGCATCTTGTCGTGATGGCCGAACTCATAAACCGAGAGGAATGTCCTTTCCATGATGCTGAACTCCGGGACAACTGCCTTTATGTTGAGAACCGAGCCCAGCATCTTTGCCATATCACTTCCGTATGTTATTGACTCTTTGTACGTGAAACCCGGATACACTATCACTGTTATCTGTCCTTTGCTCTGATCTTCTCTCATCTCATAGTCCTCATTCAATCTCAAAGGTTTCACGTTTATCTCTCTGCGGCCCTATACTTCCTGCCCAATTGCCCTGGACTGTTCTGCAAGTTTCCTTTCCTTCATTACACCTTGTATCATTTGAACTATGATTATCAGGCTTAACGCACACGCCGAACCCAGCATCAGGTATCCCGAGTAGCTGTTCCATACCTTTTCGAGGGCATACGCCGACTGCATCGCGTCAGACTGTGTGGCTATCCATGCCTTTACGGCTGTCTTGTTTAACACTATCCAGTCTTTTATCTCGACTTTAGCCTGTAAACCCGTCGTTGCCTTTACCCATTTCATAAGCATTGGCTCGTAGTCGTTCTTATAGCCGGAGGATATGTGCTTGAAGATAACCGATACGCCAGAAAGCAGCATCGTAACCGCGAAGTATAACCTTATTACGAGACCCTTTACGTACTTGGTTGCCGTTGTTCCAAACTGCGCCCCAACCGCCGCTCCGGTGAGCATTACTACTGCCGCTATAAGCTCTACCCTTGCCTTCATCGCGTACGAAAACGCACCGTATGCCCCTGAGATCATTACCTCAAACAGGTCTGTGCCAACCGCTATGGTCGTCGGGCAGCCGATGAGATATATCAACGAGGGCATTCTTATGAAACCGCCGCCTACGCCTAAAAATCCGGCCAGAAATCCGGTAAGCATCGCAACTCCACCTACTACCCATAACGATACGGTCAGCCCCGATGTCTTCAGATGTATCATCGGCCACCATTGCAGGTTGTGCATTTTCTTTGCAAGGGCAGACACCCCGGCGTCCTCTATGTCCCTGCCCTGAGATTTTCTCACACTGTTAAGTTTAAAGTACTCCTGAAGCATGTAAGAGCCAAGGCCGAACAGCAGAACCATGTATGTTATTCTGACAATCGGCCCTACGCGTCCTATCTTCTCAAGGTACATAATGAGTGTTGCCCCGCCCTCTATGCCTATTGCCGTAAATATGACCATAATCAAACCCAGCCTTAGGTCAACATTACCCAACTTCCGGTGTTTCATTGTGGCCACTATCGATTTCCCTGCTATATGAGCCATGTCCGTGCCTATTGCATATGCCATAGGAAACCCGAATACGTTTAATGCCGGTGTTACCATAAACGCGCCGCCTACTCCAAAAAAACCTCCTATTACGCCTACCGCCAACCCCAACAGTACCAACTGCCACGCCATTATCTCCACACCTGCTATTGGTAAGTATATCTCCATCTGTTTACTCCTCCTTAATTAATGTCCTGATTAGTGGTGTATGTCTATCTTGTTTGTCTTAATGCCGAGTATCTTAAAAAACAACTCGATTGTAGAACCTAACACCAAGCCTAGCCCTGACATCGTTACTACTGTCAGGATTGCAAATCCCGTGTGATCTGTCTTGTTCAGCTCTGTTATCCATGCAAATAAGTTTTCCATTGTGCCACCTCCTTTTGTCTTTCATGTTTTATTTGTTGTGTACTTTTGAGCATTTCGCTTTATACAGATATAGCTATCAAGAAGCGTGCCAGACTAATTATGTATATATTACAAGAGTTTAGAGATGTTCAGGTGCGCTGGGTGCAATGAAATATTGCAGGCTGCTGTGCTGTCGGGCGTCTGTTCACTGGGGTAACCGTGTCTGCGGCAGTATGTTATATGGGAATCAGATGATTTGATTGCATGCAATAATTTACTGCACCTTATTTTAAAAATGGGAGGAGGATTTTCATTGTAGTACCGCCACCGGGCTGGGTTTTGTCCACTGTGATTGTGCCCGAATGCCGTTCTATGGCGGCTTTGGCGATAGTAAGGCCAAGACCGGCTGCATCTTCATGTGTCGTAAAGAACGGGTCGAAGACTTTCCCTGCGATGTCCTCTGCGATCCCCGGTCCTGTGTCAGAGATGAATATGGCGGCATTCTGGTCATCCATAGTGCCGGTTACTACAACCTTCCCACCGTACGGGGTGAAATGCAAGGCATTAACAATGGCGTTATATAGGGCAAGGCCGACCAGGGTGTCATCGACGGGGAGCTTATCGGGCAGCTGTGCAATGTTTGATGAGATTGACACGTTGCGGTACATGTCAGAAGCAGTCTTAATCACATCTAAGACAAGTAGTTTTATCCGGGTTTCAGCTATGTTCAGCGGTTTTTCTTTTACCATAGCGAGGATTTCTATTGACATTGACCTAAGGGCGGTGTTTTTAGACAGGATTTCTGATTGTTTTTGTAAGAGCGTCTGGTCAGCGGCGGTGATTTTTTTAGTCGTATCCTTCAGGTTAAAGTTGAGTTTAGATATAATCCGGTTATATGCGCCGATAAAGGACTTAATCTCATCGGGGGCATTAGTTGTTATGACATGGCTGAAGGTGTCTTCGCTTATCTTGTCGAAGGCGTGTTCCAT
Source organism: Nitrospirota bacterium (assembly GCA_015233015.1). Lineage (GTDB taxonomy): Bacteria > Nitrospirota > Thermodesulfovibrionia > Thermodesulfovibrionales > Magnetobacteriaceae > Magnetominusculus. The sequence continues at coordinate 18,771 of JADFYO010000018.1, forward strand.
TTGCCTCATTACTCGTATCATGTTCTGTGAGACCATGTAACCGATAGCAACGGTGCTGAAGATAATAAACAAGGCGGCATAGAGGAAGGCCCTCTCGCCGTTTATCATAACGGTGTTGATATGGGCGCGTTCTTTACTGGAAAACCCGGTAGTATATTTTTCTATTTCTCTGGCGCAGGTCCTCATTTTTTGGAGCATATCGATTTGAGCGGCGTCATGTTTAACGATTTCATCGAAGGTCTTCAGATATATCCCGACGGCTTGTTTTATGTCTGGCTCGGACTTAATTAGTGCATTCGAAACATCATATACCTTGTCCAGGGCATTTCGTTTCCTGTTTAATAAGTAGTCCTTTTCATATTTTCTTAGTATGAGGGCCATGCTCTTATCGGATGCATTATTTTCTATCTCCTCGCCTAGGGGTCTTATCTCTTCCATAAGCCGGTGTTTTTGTTCTATTTCCGCTACGAGGGCGCCAAAGGTATCTTCATAGAGGTCAACGTTTTTCATCAGATTAAAGTAGTATCCCGTGTTTGTCCTGAGGACGATTTCATTCTCGATGGATTTGGTTTTAGTCCTGACTACTTCGATGGTGTCGTGAAAGAGTCTGAGGTTTTCTTTTTCTTCGATTAATAAGAGAAAATTCTTTTCGTATCGCCTGAGTTCAAGCAGGAGCAGGTTAATGTCATCGACTATCTCGATGATATTAAATCTCTGATATATGTTGCTGACGTTTCTCAGTTCGACATAAATCAGGGCCAAAGATATGGCTATGGGGAAAATCATGTTGACAATTATCCTTTGCCATAGTTTCAAGCCCATAGTAGTTTCAAAATAACTTAGTTTGACTGCTTATGTCAAACACTGAAATGCTGTGGTGGGTGGTGGCAGCGCTGCCGTCTGCGATGTCCGGCAGCGCCAATAGAATATTAATGCCGGCCTAATCCAGCACTAAGACTACAGCGCACTCTGAGGTCTTTGCGGCGGGACTTAATTGTTTCTTCCCCGAAGACACTACCTTGGTGAGCGTCTTTGACGGTGTCGGCACTACGATTAATTCCATGTTATGGTTGTTTTGCCTGACGTGGTCGATTACGTCTTCGATGCTTCCCCTGTAAATGCTGAACCCGGAGGTGATTTCCTTGTCCTTGCAATAGGCTTTGACCACATCGAAGAACCTTCTCGCCTCTCTTTCGACGCTCTCTGTGAGGTTGTGAATAGGGCCGAATTCGTACATGCTGATAGCAGCCCGTTCAGAGGCGCAGAATTCGGGGATTACTCCTATCAGCGACAGCGCCGCCCCGGTCTCGCCTGCGCTTTTACTCGCGTATGCAATGGATTCCTTATAGTTGAGTCCCGGATATACGATTACAGCGATTTCTTTACTCATAACGTCCTCCTATGGTTAGTTGGTGTCTGTGTGATTGTCTGTTACATATGTTAAATCAAGAATCGTGCCAGCGCCCTAAACGCCATTTCACGCCGTAATATGGCGGTCTGCCGCTTAATGAGGTGCAGTGATTTGTTGCACAATGGAGCCGGTTATTGCACCGGAGGATTCCCAAACTATACGTAATATACCTGTCTTCACGGTATTTTCAATTATTGCTGGTTTTCTTGCATGCAAGAATTTATTGCAGGTACTGACACCCTCTGCTTGTCGCTGCATATAGAATAGTGGTAACATATGCAGGTTAATAACAGAGAGGGGATAATATGATTCTGCGAACCGAACATTTGGCCGGATGTATAAGAACCCTTGAGATGTCGTTGACCATGCTGCGCCGTGTAAAGCCTGAGACTGTAGAGTTCGAGATATTTAGAAACGCGGTGGTCAAGGGGTTTGAGTTGACACTGGAGATGTCCGTCAAGCTGCTTCGCAAGGCGCTCAAGTCCTACACCGGAAGCCCCCGTGAGGTGGACTCGTGGACGTTTAAGGATACTCTGCGATATGCCGGTAAGCATGGGCTGATGGCAACCGATGCCGTAGAGCGCTGGTTTAAGTATCGCGACAATCGCAACAACACGGCGCACGACTATGGCGTGGGGTTTGCGGAGGAGACGCTTGCCCTATTGCCGGGTTTTATAGACGATGCTGCCTCCCTTGAGGCCATGCTGCAGAAGAGGTTTTCTTCCCATGAACCGGATTGACCTGCGTCCCGAATGGGTAGATACCATAGAGCGTCTGATAGCCGGGCATTTGCCGGATGCCGAGGTGATGGTCTATGGGAGCCGCGTAAGCGGTACGGCACACGAGGGAAGCGACCTTGACATCGTGGTACGCAATCCATCCGCCCCCGACAAACCGTTCGACAATTTGCCCGCGCTGCGTGAGGCCATATCCGGCAGCAGCCTGCCGATACTGGTAGATGTGCTTGATTGGGCAAAAATCCCCGAAGGCTTTAGGGCAGAGATAGAGATGCGGCACGAGGTGTTAAGAAACTGTTATACACCGGTATTTCAGGATATACCCGACAGCATCGATGAAACATGGAGGCATGGCGCACTTATCGGGGCTATGGCAGAGCTTCAAACCAACATTGATATTGCGCGAGCATATAAAATCGCTGGTGATATTCTTGTGGCAAGAAATGCCAAGGAGGCTGAGGCATATGAATTTGTATATCCACTGCTGTTTTTATATAGGCACTCGATAGAACTATATTTAAAATCACTTCCATTAGGAGGCAAGTATTCTCATGACATTACAAAATTGATTCCCGCATTTGAGGAATTTGTTTTAAATGAGTACAAACAGGCTGTCCCACCCAGAGTAAAATCGTGGATGCTGGAATTTGCAATGATGGACCCTAATTCAACAACATTTAGATATATTCACGATAGAAGTGAGCCTAAACATAGACTTAAAAATACTGAGCAACTTGATAAAGGTGAATGGTGGGTTGACTTGAATAATCTAAAATCAGTAATGGATTACCTCTCAGGCATATTTGAGAAGATTATCTTAAATATGACCATTATATGAAATATTCCCACAAATACGACACTTCAGTGCTAATCAAGACACTCTCAACCCCTACTTTTCCTTCAATTGTTCAACATTGATACTAAAATCCTTAATCTTTTGCTGGAGGCTTTGGCGGTGGATGTCAAGGAGCCTTGCCGCCTGGGATATGTTGCCGCCGCTTTCTCTTAATGCCGCCGTAAGCAGGGTCTTTTCGAATTCATATAGGACACTTTTCAGCGGTTTTGCCGATTCGGGCAGTGCGGGTCTTATCTTCGTGTCCTTTATTGATTTCGGAAGGTCATTTACGGTTACAACTGTCCCCTGGGCGAAGGTTATGCTGTACTCTATGGCGTTTTCCAGCTCCCTGACGTTGCCGGGGAAGTCGTAGCTTGACAGCGTGTCGATGGCCTCGGGGGTGAGTTCAGTGATTTTTTTGTCGGTGCGTTTTTCGGCATACTTAGATAGAAAGTGTACGGCCAAAAGAGGAATGTCCTGGCGCCTTTGCCTAAGCGGCGGTATCTGAATGGAGATAACGTTTAACCTGTAAAACAAGTCCTCTCTGAATGCCCCCTCGGCCATCGCCTTTTCAAGAATGCGGTTCGTTGCCGCTATGACCCTCGTGTTTATCTTTGTAATGTGCGGGCTGCCTACTTTATTGAATTCCCCTTCCTGCAGAACCCTCAGTAGTTTCACCTGAAAGTCGGGCGTCGTTTCCCCAATTTCATCGAGAAACAGTGTCCCGCCCGATGAAAGCTCCAGAAAACCCGTCTTATCCCTTACCGCGCCGGTGAATGCCCCTTTTACATATCCAAACAGCTCTGCCTCGATAAGTTCCCGCGATATTGCCCCGCAGTTTACGGCGACAAAGTGGTTATCCCGCCTTTGTGAGGTATAGTGAATGGCACGGGCGACGAGTTCCTTTCCCGTGCCCGACTCCCCGGTTATCAGGACGTTGCTGTCGCTTGCCGCGGTCTGGCGGATCATCTTAAACACATCCTGAATAGGCTGGCTTTTGCCGACGATATTTTCAAATCCGAAGGAGTGGTAGAGTTCCTGTCTGAGGTGTTTGATTTCGTCTGTAAGGGTTATCTTTTCGATTGCGTTTTTGCATATGATCCTCACCTTATCGATGGACAGGGGTTTTGTAAGATAGTCATAGGCGCCGCTCCTGATTGCCTCCACTGCCGTTTCTATGCTTGCGAAGCCCGTTATCACGATAATCTGGCATAAGGGAAGGCGGGTTTTTGCGTGTTTGATTATTTCCAGACCGCTTATGTCCGGCAGTTTGAGGTCGGTAAAGATGATCTCGAAATCCCGTTCCGTTATCAGAGGGATAGCCACAGAACCGGTATGGGCGGTTGTAACCTCGTACCCATCCTTCTTAAACAGCATCTCGAGGGAACGGCAAATCCCTATCTCATCGTCAACTACAAGGATTCTTATCATAACTCAATTGCCTTAGTTAAACCAATTGGCAGCTTTATCCTAAACACCGTCCCCGTTTCGCGGCTGCTCGATACTGTAATTGTGCCATGATGGTTTTCGATAATTTTTTTCGTGATTGCCAGACCAAGGCCGCTTCCGCCGCGTTCTTTTTTTGTCGTAAAAAACGGCTCGAATATCCGGCCAATATGCTCCTCAGGAATACCTTCTCCTGTGTCGCTTATGGTTATCACGGCGTAGGCGTCCTCAACGGAGGCGCTTACCTCGATACTAGCACCCGGAGGTGCTGCCTCGAAGGCGTTTGATAGTATATTAAACAAGGCATTGTATATGAGCGATCGATCAATGGATATTACCTGCGGCACATATGAAATTGACATTGTAAGGAAGACGCCCTTGTCGGCGTTTTGTCTGAGTGCACTGTCTGCAACCTCTTTAATTAATTTTATGATATTTACATCTGTTATGTTCAATGGTTCTTTTTTTGCGTAGTCGGTTAGTTTTCTTATTACGTCCTGGCAGCGGTTGATTTCCATTAATATAAACCTGATGTCTTCCTTTTTGGGGTCAGCGTCATCTATCTCTTCATAAAACATTCCAAGCATCAGGGTGGCTGACGACAGGGGATTGTTTATCTCATGGGCGATTTCGGCGGCAATAAGCCTCATGGCGGCGGCCTTTTTCGACTCGACAAGTGTCTCTTGTTTTTCGATGAGTTCCCTGTTTGCCTCCCCAAGCGAGGCGAGGGTTTTATCCAGTTCAGTTCTATACGCCTTAAGTCTTTCTATCGTATGGTTATAGACATCTATCAATGCCGTAATCTCCTCGGGGGCTTCGATGTCATAGATCTTTTTAAACTCTCCCTTTGAGAGCTTTTCAAACGACTTTTCCATTTTCTTAATGACTGTGATGACCTTTTTCGATAATAAATAGCCTGTGGTTATAGCGGCGGCAAGTAGAAACAGGATCGACACGATCAGATAGTGCTTGATCTCATAAATCGATACCTCAATTTTCCGCCTTTCCTGAATCTTGAAATCATAAAGTATTGCCTCTATATCCCTCGCTAAAACACGCATATTCTTTATTACGCCGGTTTTATCTGCCGTATCTTCTTCTATCACATGGTTTGCCGCATCTTCATACGCGGACAGTTTCTTTTGAAGTTCCGTGTAATCTTCCTTGCCTACCGCGTCAATAATTACCATTTCGATACTTAGCACTTCTCTTTTTAAATGCTTGAGGTTTTCATAGAACAATATGGTGTTTAGATCTTCATGGAACAGGAGGATATTTTTTTCGTATCTCCTTAGCTCAATAAGTGTCATGCCGATATCGTCGGCAGCCTCCAAAAGCATTATTTGCTGAAAGATCATTTTAAACTTATCGATTTGGTATAGAAATATAGCAACAGTTATTAGAGTCGGGACAAGGAAACTTAAGAAAATTCTCTGCCAAAGTTTAAAGCGCATAAACCAACGCCTCCGCAATGAGGTCTTTCACAAACGACTCCCTATGCCGGTCACTTCGCACCATCGTACTAATCTTCTATTCTTACCGTATTGCCTGTTACACTGAGTTTTCCCTCGATGTATAATTTAATAGCACGGGGATAGATGCGGTGTTCACACTCTAATATCCTTGCCGAGAGGGATTCCTCTGTGTCGTCTGATAACACCGGCACGGCCTCCTGTAATATTATCGGGCCGGTGTCAACTCCCTCGTCAACGAAATGCACCGTACACCCCGCTATCTTTACCCCATACTCAAGCGCCTGGCGCTGCGCGTGCAACCCCTTAAACGACGGCAGCAGGGCCGGATGTATATTCATTATTCGCATCGGGAAGGCCTCTATCAGCGGCTTTTTGACCACGCGCATGAACCCGGCAAGCACTACCAGCTCCACGCCGCAAGCGATCAGCTCGCCGGCTATGGTCTTATAAAATATGTCCTTGCTCCCTGCCGGATTTATATACACATGCGGGATATTGTGCAGCTTTGCCCGCTCTATGGCATACGCCGCGGGGTTGTCCGTAATCAGACAGGCCACTTTGGCGTCAATGGCGCCGCTGTCAATGGAGTCTATAATGGACTGAAAATTTGAGCCTCTTCCGGAGGCAAGCACCCCTATTTTAATCATCTTCCACTCCCATTCGATTAACCTCGATGCTTTCTTTATACAGTACCTTCTTGCTTATGCCGGTTGCCGAGGCGATCTCTTCAACCGCCTCCTTACGCCTCATGCCGCTTTCTATTAACTGCCCTATTTCATTCAGGGCATCCCCGATGCTCAGCCCGGTCTCTTCAAAACCATCTACTACTACTACATACTCACCGGCTATTTTTGCGTTCTGGAGGTGATCTATTACCTCTGAGACAGTCCCCCTTTCTGTATCTTCGTGGAGTTTCGTCAGCTCATGGCAAAGGGCAATCCTCCTATCTCCAAAGACCTCTGATAAATCGTCGAGAAAATTCAGTATCCTGTGCGGGGACTCGTAAAACACAAGCGTATGCCGCTCTACCCGGAGAGCCTGTAATTCCTTCTTTCTCTGGATGGTCTTTGGCGACAGAAACCCTATGAATGTAAACCTGCGCGTGGAAAGCCCCGAAACCGAAAGCGCCGCTACCAAAGAGGACGGCCCGGGTATGGGGAATATCTCTATCCCCTCGTTTATCGCATCGCGAATCAATACCTCGCCGGGGTCTGAGATGCCCGGCGTGCCGGCGTCCGTTATCAGCGCTACCGTATAGCCGGAGTTCAGTTTGTCTATTATTACCTTTGACTTTATCTTTTCCTTTTCCCTCCAGTAGCTTATCATAGGACGCGAGATCTCATAGTAGTTGAGCAGCTTTACCGAGTGTCTGGTGTCTTCGACGGCTATGAAGTCCGCCTCCTTCAGGATACGAAGCGCTCGGAGCGTTATATCCTCGAGGTTCCCAATCGGTGTGGAGACGATGTACAGGCAGCCTTTCATCTATGCGTTATGGCCGCTGTGCTGAGCCTTGTACTTACTCAGCCATACGATGTGGTGTTTTTCCTCTTCGATTATCTCGTTTACTATGTTTTTTTCCTTCACGGAGTCCCTTATGGTATAAAAATAGAGCAGGGTTTCCTTTTCAAACCCTATGGCAAGACCTACCGCGTGCAGCGGATCTGCGACGTTTTGCATGTGAAGCATTGCCTTGTCCTTACCCAGGAAAAATGCGCTTTCAACGAACGCCCTCATGTACTCTGAAATATCCTGCCAGTTGTCAGGCTCCTCTTCGCCGACCTTCTCCTTTAGAGCTGTAAAGGCGATTATGTGGTTTTTCTCTGCCTCCGCGAGCTTTGTAAACAGCTCATAGACTTCCCTGTTTCCACCCTTAAATTTTGCCGCTAAATCGTTATAATATGAATTGCCGAGGACCTCTGTCCTCACTGCCATTTCTATTACTTCTCTTATCGAAAATGTTTCCATGCGACCTCCCATATTGATTAATTTGGAAATTCATTCTGTAATTCCCTGTTTGTCTTAATCATTTCCTTTACGTCAGTTCCCACTATGTCCCAGCTATACTCTCCTTTAAAACTCCTTTTTAGTTTTACGTTAATTGGCTTTTTCACCGGCTTCATTGACGTGTCGTTGTCCTTGCCGATTTCGATTTCGTTTGGCCTGACCACCGGTGTCGTTGTTGCCGCAGCCGGGGCGTTCAGAGGCTGTGCAGGCTGTCTGTCACAAGCCGCAAGCAGCACCACCACTACAAAAACGAACGCCTTCATCTGCCCCCTCTGTAACCGTTTGTAATGGGAAAACGTCTGTCTTTTCCAAATGCCCTTGCCGTTATCTTAATGCCGGGGGGGGATTGTCTCCTCTTATATTCGCTGCCGTCAATCAGGGACAGTGTCTTTTTTACAGTGTGAGCGTCTATTCCAAGGGCGGTTATCTCCTCGAGACTCATATCCTTTTCAATGTATGCCTCGATAATCATATCAAGTGTTTCATATGGCGGAAGGCTGTCGCTGTCCTTCTGATTGGGGCGAAGCTCCGCCGTTGGCGCCTTGGTAATCACGCTCTCAGGGATGGCCGTCCCGATAGAGTTGCGCCATCTTGCAAGTCCATAGACCATCATTTTAGGGACATCCTTTATCACGGCGAGACCGCCCGCCATATCTCCATACAATGTGGCATATCCCGCCGACATCTCAGACTTATTGCCTGTGGTAAGCACCAGAGGGCCGAACTTGTTCGATATAGCCATAAGGATGTTTCCCCTTACCCTTGCCTGAAGGTTTTCCTCTGTCGTATCGGAGGCCTTGCCCTCAAACGCGGGTGCAAGTTCACTAAGAAATGCACTGAAAATCGCTGTTATCGGGATTTCTGTTGTCCTGATTTTGAGATTTTCAGTCAGCTCACGGACATCCTCTCCCGACTCTGCCGATGTATAAGGCGATGGCATAAAAATTCCTCTGACGTTGTCTGCTCCAACGGCGTCAACGGCAATACACGCAACTATGGACGAATCAATCCCGCCACTAAGCCCAATCACAACCGATTTAAATCCATTTTTCGTTACATAGTCCCTTGTGCCGAGGACCAGGGCGTTATAAATCTCTTCGTAGTAGTCCATATGGCACACCGGATGCTGTTGCACAGGGGATTTTTCTTTGGGAACCCTGTCGCAGATGAATATTTTCTTAATTTCATTCTGGCATAGTGCCTTGACCTTTTGACGCCTCCGCGGGTCATGCAGGCGGGAAACGAACACGCCCTCCAAGTCGAGGTCAACGACTATCAATTCCTCTGTAAAACTCCCCCCGCGCGCTAATACCTCCCCCGACTGGCCGAACACCGTCGATGCACCGTCAAAGACGAGCTCGTCCTGCCCTCCAACCGTGTTCAGATATGCCAGTATGACGCGGTTGTCAAAGGCGCGGGCCGATAACATAGTCTCTTTGGATTTGGATTTATTGAATCCATATGGAGAGGCATTGATATTTATAATCAACTCCGCCCCGGCAAGCGATTGCTTATAGGCCGGGCCGTCCGGGTACCATATGTCTTCGCATATATTCAGTCCTACGAGGCAGCCGGCGATCTCATATACAGGGCAGACGCCCCCGCTCTGAAAATACCTCAGCTCGTCAAATACGCCGTAGTTAGGCAGGAACATCTTGTGATAAACATCCATTATCTGATGGTTATAGAGCAGTGCGGCGGCATTATAAATATCATCCTTCCTGTCAACAAACCCCACGACAACCGCGATGTCCCCGGTATGTCTTTTTATCTCGTCCAGCGCCTTGAGGTTGTCTTTGATAAAAGACGGTTTAAGGAGCAGGTCCTCAGGTGGATAGCCCGTAACGCAAAGCTCCGGGAATGCCACAATGTCGGCATGGTGACTGAGGGCGTCTTCGATATACGCGATAATCTTCTCGCTGTTTTTCTCTATACTGCCAACAGTCGGATTAATTTGAGCAAGGGCCAGCCTCAACGTCTTCACCATGTTCCAATTATAACAAAAAAACTCCCCATGCGATAGCAAAATATTTATGAATAAGTTACAATAGAGGGAGAGATAGAATTTGAAAAAAAACTGGAGGACAGATATGGATTTAAAGAATCTCAGATATACAGCCGTGGCAATATTAATATCATATGCGTTGACTGCCTGTGCGGTAGTCCCGCCTCGAGGAACGCCTCTTACTCATGATCAGAGGCAGGAGGCGCAGGCATCCTGCATTGCTCAATATACCGTGGGGGGTGCGATTATTGGCGGGCTGGGCACATTGGCCCTCGATAACCTCGCATACGGGCGCTCAAGCGGCGGCAGGGTAGCGGCGGGGGCGATTATTGGCGGCTCTATCGGGTTTGCGCTTGCGTGGGGGCACTGTCTGTACCTGTTTGCCGATATAAGGAGTTATCCTGTTGCCGGTGCTGCCGAGACGGTAACCCAGACCGGCTATACGGCATCCTACGGGAGCTATGTAAAGTTTGGAAGCATGGACATAAATCCTGTGTCCGTTGCACCGGGCGGCAAGGTGCACATAAACGCCGTCTATTACATTCTTGACACCGACATGAACAAACAGGTGGCTGTCACAGAGGCTTCCACCTTGTACTACTACGATTACAGCAAGAGCAACTGGGTTGACCTCGGCACTGCCAGTGAACACAAGACCGTTGAGCTGGGAACGAGAAAGGGCGATATAACATTTGACATACCAAAAGACGCCCCCGAAGGCAGCTATAAAATTATGCTGAAAGTCACGGCAATGGGCAAAGAGGACTCCATAACAAAAGACCTTGCAGTGCGAAGGGGCTGAGGCAGAAAGGATTAACGACGAAGGGGGATAATCCCCCTTCACCCCTGTTCTCGCATATGCTTTATCATTGAATTTGGGTTGCCGCCCGTTGGCGGCTTCGGTACTCCGGCTAAAGGGGCTGAGGCAGCTATGACCTCATGGCCTCCTTATCATCTTCTTCATGAGAGAGTTCCATCTTAATCGCCGCCAGGACTTTTTCGTATTCTTCCCCGATCTTGCCGGTGTATTTTATTACTGTCCCTATGTCATGTTCGGTTATCGGCTTTGTGAGCTTTCTCAGGTCAAGCTCAAGTTTAAACGCGCGGTTCTTTAGCTGTACCGCACCCATGTTCGCCGCCATGCCCTTTATTAAGTGTGCCTGTGCCTTCAGTCCCTCTATGTCTTTTGCGGCGCTTAGTTCCTTTAGCCTCTTTATTTGCACGGGGGCGTCGTCTATAAAGGACTTCATCATCTCTGTCAATATGGCTTTATCTCCGCCGAGGCGGCGAAGCACCTCGTCTTTGTCCAGAACGGGGAGGGTCTTAGGGACTTTCTCAGACGCCGGCTTTGACGATGTCTCAGGCGCCGCCGATGTATTCCTTGTGTTTTTTTCTATTATTTTATAAAGTGTTGCAGCCTCCAAAGGCTTAGTTATGTAATCCGTCATTCCTTTTTCCATACATACCTCCATGTATCCCTTTATGGCATGGGCAGTCATGGCGATGATCGGCACCCTTGGATTAATATTGCCGTCAACGGCGCTCCTGATATATTTTGTGGCCTCAAAACCATCCATTTCAGGCATTTGCACATCCATAAGCACTACATCGAAGGCCTGTTTCTTTAATGCCTCAACCGCCTCCCTGCCGTTTGAGACTACGTGTACTGCGTAACCCTTTTTCTCGAGAAGCCTGCGCGCTACCTTTTGATTTACTATGTTGTCCTCCGCAAGCAGTATATTAACAGACTTCTTTAATTCGCTTAAGGTGTGACGGGTTATCACTATGGGTTCGTCCCCGCCTGAAGATAAAAACGTGAGCCTTATAGTCTCTGTCAGGCTGTCCTCATCTACCGGTCTGACTACGTAACCGTCTATGCCGGCGGCCTTACAGCGGGCAACATCTCCTTTTAATCCCGCAGAGACTATCAGTATGACCTTTATGCCGCGCGTGGCAGGGTCGGATTTTATCTGCTCCGCTAAATCAAAACCGTCCATGTCATGTATTTGTAAATCAATCAGGGCGGCGGCGTAGTCTCCGCTTTTGAGTTTTCTGACCGCCTCGCGCCCGCTTGAAGCCCCCCCGACTTTGTGTCCCTTGTTCTCGAGAACCCTGATATATGAATTCAGAGAAAGACTATTGCCATCCACAACGAGGATGCTTATATCAGGAGCGTCTTCGGAGATTTTCGCGGCGGACTTCCTCATCCCGATAGCGCCGGACTTAAACCTTGCCGTAAAGTGAAACGCCGTCCCCTCGCCCAACACGCTCTCCACCCAAAGACGCCCGCCCATCAGCTCAACTATCTTTTTCGATATGGCAAGACCAAGCCCTGTGCCGCCATATTTTCTCGTCATCGAATCGTCAACCTGCGAGAAACTGTCAAATATCATGCCCAGCTTGTCCTCCGGTATTCCTATGCCTGTGTCGGAGACGCTGAAGTGTAAAAAATGTGGCGCCCCGGCAGCGGGACCTTCGCCGTCGTCCATGCTTACGGGATATGGGGCCGGTTCAATGTCTATGCGTATTTGTCCTTCGTGGGTAAATTTCACCGAGTTATTCAGCAGATTTACTATCACCTGTCTTAGCCTGCCCGGGTCTCCCTTTATCTCCACCGGCACATTTTCGTCTATTTGGGTTATCAGTTTAATGCCCTTTTTCTGCGCCTCATAGGCCAGCGGTTTTATTACCGTATCGAGAAGCCCTCTCAAGTCGAAATTTATAGACTCAAGCTCCATTTTGCCCGCTTCTACCTTCGAGAAATCGAGGATACTGTTTACCAGAGACAGTAAATGGGCAGACGATGTCCTGACCAGCTCAAGATACTCACGCTGTTCGTCGTCAAGATTAGTGTCAAGGGCAAGCCCTGTCATGCCTATTATGCCGTTCATCGGGGTGCGAAGTTCATGGCTCATGTTTGTAAGGAATGTGGTCTTTGCCTGGTTGGCCGCCTCAGCCGCCTCCTTTGCCTGCATCATGAGCTGCTCTGCACGCATACGCTCTGCTATCTCTAAAATCAGTTTCTCGTTGGATTCAGTCAACTCTGCCGTTCGGGCATATACCAGTTCTTCAAGATGGTTGCGATAGGTTATCAACTCCTCCTCGGCGTGTTTTCTGTCCGTTATATCGGTTGAGATCCCGCATACGGCATACACAGTGTTGTCTTTCCTGTAGAGAGGAAACTTTATCGATACGTATGTCCTGAGCGCTTCCCCATGTTTTATCGTCTCTTCAAGCTCCAGCGGCTGGCCGCTTTGAACTACCATCATGTCGTTTTCGTGAAACGGGCCGCCGTCAAATATCTCATAATCTGTCTTGTCCGTTACCAGCTCCTTTGCCTTATGAAACAATTCCTCGAAGTGCCGGTTTACCATTAAATACCGCCCTGAGGTGTCCTTCAGATATATCACCGCACGCGCGTTATCCATTATCGACTGCAGGCGCATCCAGCTCTCGTGGTTAATGTCGTCCACACGTTTTCTCTGGAGTGCGTTGATAAATATCTCGCCTCCTATTTTCAGCAGGGACAACACATCGGGGGCATAGTCTTTCTGTATAGTAGTAGAGTCAAAGCCAAGATACCCGCTCAGCTTGCCGCCGCGGCTTATTGGTATGGCAATTAACGATATTACGTCTGCCCCCGCAATGACTTCTCTGCCGGGGGCACCCGGGATTTCGTCCGATGAGGTCATGTATATGTTGTCAAAAGCGCTTAGCCTCTGCATCCACCACGACAGGCAATCCAATGCCCTGAGCCGCTCCGCCTTTGAAGGCACACCCTCCACGTGCCACTCATATATCTCGGGGGAAGTCTTCATATCCCATGAGAATATCACCACATAGCCCCTGTCAACACCCAGGAAATTGCCTATCGACGACAGGGCGTGAACTATCCAGTCACCAACCTCCCCGGAGGGAATAGTAATAAAAGTTGACGATATGTTGGTTATCAACTTTATAAGCTCTACGATGTATTGGAGTTTCTTTTCCGTCCTGCGCCTTTGTACTATCTCGTTAAGCATCTGCTGGTTTACTTCTACGACTTCCGCCGCCCCTTCCTCTGTCTTGCGTTTGTATTCGTTGAAATTCTCTATGAGACGGTTAAATACCATGGACAGGTTCGTCATATTCTTATCGGGCTGAAGGTTGAATTGCTCTTCCGATATCTTTCTGGCCGCGAGCATCAGTTCATTTATAGGTTTCTTTATTCGCCTGATTATCAAAAGAGAGATTGCGGAGTTCAACACCAATAGCAGAACGACAAAAACCGCCAGAGCGAAACCCTCATGTGCCATAAACGGCAGCAACAAACCTATGCCAATAAGGGCAGCCCCCGTAGTGGCTAATATAAGCAAGTCATGTCTGGCTGCCGGCTGTTTACTGGCCATTATTTCCGGTCATTACTGGCTTGACTTGCCAAGCACGGTTATAAATTCCTTTAATATGTCGGCGTCGTATAAATCTTTATGGTCGCGTAAATGCGCAAGCGCCTCATATGGGGTTATTGACTTAAATCCTGGACGTGATGTCGTCAGCGTATCATAGGTATTCGTTATGGAGATAATTCTGCCCGACACATGGAGTTTATCCCCTGTCAGACCCATAGGATATCCCGTTCCCATGAGATTTTCATGGTGTTCGACCAGCGGAAGAAGCGTCTCAGGGGTGATTCCCTTGTATAGTTTGACTATGTCAAGCCCTTCATAAACATGCCCCCTCATTAAACCTATCTCGAAATCCGTAAGGCGTTCAAACGGTTTATGCAGCACCTCCGGAGGTATTGTGCTCATCCCTATGTCATGCAAAAGGCTGCCCATGCCTATTGCAAACAGCTCGCCTTCAGATTGTATTCCCATCGCTAAGGCCGTGGCCACAGAAAATACGGAGACATTCACCGAATGGGTATAGATGTAGAAGTCGTACTTGTTTATCGTAAACAGATTGGTTATCAGACCCTTTGTATCCATTATCGATGTGATCACGTTCTCTACCGTATCCTTACACGCCTCCATCTTCGCAGGGTTTCCGGGGTTGTTGAAGAGATCATGGACGAGCAGCTTGGCGTTTTCTTTTATCAGCATGTTTTTATTGACCTGAGATTGAGCAGAGCTGTCGGTCTTTGCAGCCCTTCTTAGATAATCCCTGTACTTCTCTGAGTCGGCACGGTTTATCATCAGCTCACCAGTGGCAGTCAACAATTCTTTTGTGATTACAGCATCGCCTTCTTTATTGCGTGTAAGGGCAATTGGAACGATGTTCATGTCTGTCTTGACAAAGAGGTCAAAATCAACCACCGTTGCCTCTACCAGACTTAGTTTGTCTATTTGGAGGAGGTCATCGACTGCCTTTACATAATCGGTATATGCCTTCTCCTCCGCTATGGTGGGCAATTTCTGGACTTTCACTTTGGCCGGCAGCTCCACGGACTCTTTACGTGCTTCCTCTTCTAAAACATCCAGTCCCTTTTCGGTATCGATATACACATAGGCAACACCGGATTCCATGATTTTCTCTAACTGGTCCTGTGACTTTATCTCGAAACGATGCCGTAGAAACGGGGTCTTAAACCATGACGTGTCAAACCCGTCAATGTACATTCCTAAGCGCGTTGTGCCTGCTGGGATCTTTTTTCTCATCGCCTTGTCTTTACCATGCCAGACCCTCTCGTATATCACGCCCACACGTATATCACGCCCACATTTGTTCATCGGTTTCACCGGTACTGCCCTGCTTCACCGGGAATACGCTATATCATAGCATAAAGTGTTACGTATTGTCAGCGGCTGATAAAATAATTATACACTTCCTTTTCCATGTTAGTATAGCAGATAATTCGCCCGCATATCCATAAACTGCCTGAGCGGCTCCTGAAGCTCCATTTGTATTTGATGCGGGTCTATGTTTGACTTTATAGACTGCAGGACATTGTCGCCGATAAGCCCTGCCGTCCTCTCAAGTCCAAACTCCGAGGGATAAAGGTTGTAAAGGGCAGAGGCCAGCTCTATCCCCAACGCCGGCGAGTTAAGGACACCCCTGTCTGTTACGATAATCCTGATGCCGTAACACATCTTTCCGGCATAGTTATCGATTACCGGCTTAAACTCTACGGGCATGAAGCGTACGCCGTTAATCTTCCGGTTATTGAGATAGGCCGCGAGTCTCTTTGCGTCTGCCCACGGCGCTCCAACCACTTCAAACGGAGTGTCCGTACCCCGCCCTACGCTTATATTAGCGCTTTCGATAATGCCTGAGGCGGGATATAGGGCAGCCTGCTCCACGCTTCTGATATTGGGGGAGGGGTTCACCCACATCAGGCCTGTCTCGTCGTACCAGTAGTGGCGCTCATAATCCTGCATCTTAATAACTTTCAGATTAACGCCTATCTTATACTCCGCGTTAAACATCCCGGCAAGTTCGCCAATTGTCATCCCGTGCCTTACCGGAAGGGGGAAATAATTAGTAAATGTCTTTAAACCCTTTTCCCTTATTGGCCCCTGAACAGTTACACCCGTTATAGGATTGGGACGGTCAAGGACATAAAACGCTATCCCCTTTTTCGCGGCGGCCTCCATCGCATATCCCATCGTCGTTATGTATGTGTAATAACGGACGCCTGCGTCCTGTATGTCAAACACCAGGGCGTCAAGCCCTTCGAGCATTTCAGGCGTTGGCCGGAAGGTCTTGCCATATAGGTTATAGACAGGCAGGCCGGTCTTGGAATCCGTGATTTTATCTTTTTGTATTACCTCGTCCACATCGCCAAAAAAGCCGTGCTCAGGGCTGAAAAGGGCCTTAAGTTTCACGCTGTGGGCATTATACAGCACATCGACAGTGCGGCTGCCCTTTGCGTTAAGCCCCGTCTGGTTGGTGATAAGACCAACGCGAAGGCCGGAAAGGGGGGCGAATTTCTCTGACTCAAGGACATCGATGCCTGTTTTCACTGAGCCACCCTGCTGCCCTTTGGTATGGTAGCTGTTTAACAGCTCATAGTAGCCCGTTGTGGTACGTCCGCTTGCCAGGACACTTTCGGTCTGGGCAGCGCCCATAGCGGCGGCGGCAACTGTGGCAATCTCCGCCCTTATCGCCTTGGAATCCCCCTTTCCATCGGGGTGCACATGGTTAGACAGGACGATGACAAAGGTCTTTGATATTGGGTCAATCCAGATAGATGAACCGGTAAAACCTGTGTGGCCATATGAACCGATGGGAAAGAGCGTGCCTCGGTTAGAGGAATAGGGCGAGTCGATATCCCAGCCCAGCCCTCGAAGTACGGTCTTGTTCACGGGCGACTGAGGGCTTGTCATCTTAGCAACCATGAGCGGACTTAGGATGTGAACATCATTGTACGCCCCCATGTTGAGCATTGTCATGGCGAATACAGACAGATCGGGAGCGCTGGAGAAAAGCCCGGCGTGCCCGGCTACCCCGCCCATGTTATACGCCATAGGGTCGTGGACTACTCCGCGCATCATTATCCTGTTTCGAAACTGTGTAGGCGCGATACGGCTTTGCAGCAATGGCGAAGGGCAGAAGGCTGTGTCTTTCATTCCCAACGGTTTATAGATATGCTCGGCGCAGTATTCGTCAAGCGGCTGGCCGGAGACCCTGCGGACAAGCTCGCCTAGTATTACGAAATTGATGTCGCTGTAAACAAAGGCCGTACCCGGTGTGCTTCCCGGCTTTTCTCTGAGGATCTTATTAAGGGCGGTATTATAGCCGTGCCACTCCGGGTAGTTTTCAAGGTCAGCCCTAAGCCCGGAATAATGCGTAAGGAGCTGGCGTATGGTGATAGCCTCCTTGCCACCCCCCTGAAACTCAGGCCAGTACTTGACAACCGGGTCTTCGAGGCGCAGTCTGCCCTGCTCAACAAGCTGAAGCACGGCGGGGGCAGTGGCAATAACCTTCGTCAGAGAGGATATGTCGAATATGGTATCCACTGTCATCGCCTCCTTCTCAGGCACAAGCGCACGATAACCGAATGCCTTTTTATAGACTATGCCGTCCTGATTTCCCGTTATGACAACGGCACCGGGGATTTTCCCCTCCTGAATGGCCTTGTCAACTATAACCTTTATGTTTTCCAACTGTCCCTCACGCGGCGGAGGGGACGGCGCTGCCGCCCACACGGGTGAGGCAATCAGCACGGCGGCGGTCAGCATTACCAATAAATATGTCCTCGTCTTTAGTAAATGGGGCAAATACCTCGTCTGAATCATCTGTCTTCTCCTTATCAAATTCTGCATATAGTCTTCGCGCCGCACAATGCCTTTCGGTGTCTCATGCCGGGACCTTGACATCCTCGTCCGGCTGTGGTATAGTAGGAGTATCCTTCCCTTGCGGTGCAGGAGACGTTGTACCGCTTAAATCACTGGTAACGTCTGCCGTCCTATCAGTGGGGGAAGGTTTATCTTTTTCAAATACTGTTAATACCCATTTTTTACTTGTATTATTCCAATTCAATCTGATTACAGCTTTATGATCTGGAGTATTTATGTCAACATAGCTGGCATTATCCTTGTGATATGAAATGTCGCCGTTTTCAACTATCTCAGGCAATATTTTTAAAATTCCCTCACCATACCTTTCTATGATATGTGAAAGTCCATAACCCTTATCTCCCTGTTTCCCCCATACCAAATCAATATCGCCTATCTCCGGCCTGTGTAGCGCGCCTGTGGCTTCGCCTTCTCTTGTTTTCAGGAGATGGTCAATTGCCTCCTCCGGCTTGCCCCCGAACTGCGAGTATATGGGGCCAAAGTCCCCCTCTGGTGCGTTCTCCGCCTTTCTGAACTTCTCTGATATATCCTTATTATTCATTAATTATTTTGGGGCGGCTCAGGATATTCTCTCCGGATGGGTATATATATTGAACCTCGTCCCACGCAGAAACCCCACCATTGTAACGCCGGCCTTTTCGGCGATTTCTACTGACAGCGATGTCGGGGCAGTGCGGCTTGCCACTATTGGTATTGACCAGCGCGCGCATTTTGACGCTATCTCTGAGGACAGTCTGCCGCTTAACAACATTACTGAGTTGGACAGATTATAATCTTCTAAAATAGACGCCCCAATTACCTTATCTACGGCATTGTGCCTGCCGATGTCCTCGGCGAATGTTACGATTGACACACCGTCTGAGATGGCAGCGCTGTGAATGCAGCCCGTGTTTTGGTATGACAGTGACCGGTGCTGAAACTCTCCAAAGACGCGGCGAAGGGAATCTGGTGAGATTTTAATTTCTGAAGTAACCGAATTTGCGGCAACTTCCTTAGGTATGGTAATCCCCCCTATGCAGCCCGACGTTATGGCCTTACCCGCCAAAGAGACCTCACCATCGGCGTCAATATCCACGACTATATCCTCGCCCATGCTTATTGACATCTTCTCAGTACACCATGAACCCTTGATTATCCCCTCGCCCATGATAAATCCCACGACGAGTTCCTTAATCATCACAGGGGAGCAGTAAAGCGACAGCACCTCGTTTGAGTTAACACGAAGTCTCAGTTTTTTCTCAACGGCTACCTGGTCAGGGGCACAAGTCTTATCTGCACCTGCTACCCGCACTATTTTCCTTTCAATTACCACGAGGACATCATTATAAATCAACCAGGGTGGTTATGTCAGCCGGTAATGTGGGGGCGGGGGGGGGTTGGCCGTCCCCTCGTCCCACAAAACCTTTTTGCTGCAATAGGACATTTCTATTTTACTATTACAGAAAAATATTTGTTTTCTTCCTTTCACCAATAACTATACCTTTATATTATACCAACTGTGTTAAAATATGCCTATGTTGGTTTATGGCAATACGCAGGGTATCAGGAAAAAGAATGTCTCGGCACTCGAAAAGATTTACCGCAGAAAGGTTCACCCGGAGAAGATTATCTCACAGGAACTTGCCCGCTATCTCACGGAGCAGTCAGCGGAGATTAACAGACAAATCGGCGTTCTTATCACCCGCTCAGGCGCGGTGAGCCATGTCATAGTCGGCGACGCAGGCTCAATATTCCTTCCTGAGCTGTCAGACTACCCGATTGGAAAGAAATATCTTCGCGGTCTGAGGTTTGTCCACACTCACCTGAAAAACGAGCCGCTAACACACGACGACCTCACAGACCTTGCCCTGCTGCGGTTTGACTATATCGCCGCTATCGGCATAAGGGACACCTTGCCAGACAGGTTTTATACGGCACATCTGACTGCTGAGGCAGGAGATAAGCCATACGAGGTAAATCCCGTCGTCAACTTTTATAATGAAACCGTAGATTTCCTCGCCCATGTTACTGCAATCGAGGAGGAAATGGGGCGGCAGCACCCCGAGACGGCCAATGCGGCCAGCGAAAAGGCCATAATAATAGCAGTATCCCCAGCCCAGAAACACGAGATGGAAGAGGCACTGGACGAACTTCGGGAACTATGCGCCTCGAGCGGCATCGCCGTCGTTGACCGGGTCATTCAGCGCACTAAGACAATAAATCCCAGATACCTGCTTGGCTCCGGAAGACTAAAGGAACTTATCATAGACGCACTTGCGAAGGGGGCAACGCTGCTCGTGTTCAACGAAAACCTTTCGCCGTCACAAACTCTGTCCGTTACCGAACTCACCGAGATAAAGGTCATCGACCGGACAGCGCTGATACTTGACATCTTCGCCCGGCGCGCTATGAGCCGCGACGGCAAGGTGCAGGTTGAGCTGGCACAGTTGAAATACCGGCTGCCGCGCCTCACAGGGAAAGGTACCGCGATGTCGCGCCTCACCGGAGGCATCGGAGGGCGCGGCCCTGGCGAGATGAAACTCGAAATCGACCGCCGCCGCGTCAGAGACAAAATTAATCTCCTCGAAAAGGAACTTGAGAAACTCTCTAAGGCACGAATGCAGCGCCGTGCCCGCCGCAGCAATAGTATGCTGCCCATCGTCTCCATCGTCGGCTATACAAACGCGGGTAAGTCAACATTGCTTAATAACCTCACCGAAAGCGCCACCTTCGTCGAAGACAAGATGTTTGCAACTTTAGACACCTCTACCCGAAGACTGAGATTCCCCGAAGAACGCGACGTTATAATTACCGACACCGTCGGCTTTATTAAGGACCTCCCGCGAGACCTTGTAACGGCATTTAAGGCAACGCTGGAGGAGCTTGAGGACGCCGACTGCCTCATTCATCTCGTTGACGCCTCTAATCCAAGATTTGAGCAGCATATTAAATCAGTCGAAACAATATTGAAGGAACTTGGGATTGACGGCAAACCCACTTTACTTGTGTTCAACAAAACAGATAAAATTCATGAGGACGAGTTAGAGGATATTTTAAGGAGATATGGGGCAGCCGGCATCTCGGCGATTAATCCCTCCACATTCGGAGATGTGCTTGAGGCACTGAAGGAGAGGGTCATATTCGGGCGCCCTCATAAGCTGTTTAAGGAGGCTGTTAGTGGAGTTTGAGCCAAGGTGGATAGCGTGGGAGATAACGCGAAGGTGTAATTTGCGCTGCGTACACTGCCGCTCATCGAGTGAGGCAGCTGTAAGCGGTCACCCTGATTGCTCGTTCGACGAGGCGCGCCGCATTATCGATGATATATCGGGCTACGCCAGCCCCGTAGTTGTGCTTACGGGCGGTGAACCGCTCATTCGTGAAGACGTGTTCGATATTGCCAAATATGGCGCCGCTAAGGGACTGCGCATGTGCCTTGCCACAAACGGTACCCTTGTTACAGACGCGATATGCAAGGATATAATAGACGCCGGCATTAAGATTGTATCCCTGAGCATAGACGGCCCTACCGCGGAGATACACGATAATTTCAGAGAACACGCGGGCGCCTTTGACGGCACACTTCAGGCGGCAAGGCTGTTTAAACAACACGGCATAGAGTTTATAATAAACTCATCGTTTACGAAGAGAAACCAGCAGGAAATCCCCGCGGTGTATGAGCTTGTAAAGAAACTCGGCCCAACGGCGTGGTACATGTTTATGATAGTCCCAACGGGCAGGGGCCACGACATCATGGATGAGCTGATATCAAAGGAGGATTACGAAAGGATCCTCAACTGGCACTATGACATGGAAAAACAGGAATCAACGATTCTTGTACGTCCCACATGCGCCCCGCATTATTATAGAATAGTCTTACAGCGCGCAAAGACAGACGGCGAAAGGATGAAACAGCGCTCATTGAAATTCTCAACCGGCGGCAGCAAGGGCTGCATAGCGGGGCAGCTGATATGCCTAATCGATGTTGACGGCAATGTCCTGCCGTGCAGTTATTTTCACGTACCGGCGGGGAATATCGGGGAGCAGACGTTTAAGGCAATATGGGAGAACTCCGCGCTGTTTAATGACCTGAGGGACTTTAAGAGCTATAAGGGCAGGTGCGGCAGGTGTGAGTTCATTATGGTATGTGGAGGATGCCGCGCGAGGGCGTATTCAATGTGCGGCGATTATATGGAAGAAGAGCCGTTTTGCGGTCATCAGCCCAAAAGACGCGACAACAAGGAGACAGCTGCCGATGAATGATACGTTTTTAAAGGCCTGCATGGGGGAAAAGACCGGTTATACGCCCGTGTGGATTATGCGCCAGGCGGGGCGCTTCCTGCCTGAGTATCGCAAGATACGCGCGAAAGTGGATTTTCTGACCCTATGTAAGACCCCGGAGCTGGCCGCGGAGGTTACTATGCAGCCGGTTGACATACTTGGCGTAGATGCGGCGATACTGTTTTCTGACATCCTGATACCTATAGAAAAGATGGGGCTTAAACTAAAGTTCTACGAAAAGAAAGGCCCGAAATTCAGCAATCCCATAAGAACCCAAAAAGACGCAGATAAATTAAAGATTATAAACCCAGACGAGGACATCCCCTATGTGCTCGAAACAATAAGAATACTTCGAAAAGGTTTGAATGTCCCGCTCATCGGGTTTTCAGGCGCGCCGTTTACAGCGGCTACGTATATGATTGAAGGCGGCAGCTCAAAAAACTTCCTCAAGACCAAGCGTATAATATACAACGACCCCCAGCTTTTTACATCGTTGATGGAAAAAATAACGCAGACGACAATTGCATACCTCACTGCCAAGATAAAGGCCGGGGCGCAGGCCGTTCAGCTGTTTGACTCGTGGGCGGGGGCGCTCTCGCCGAATGATTATGAGGCGGCGGCGTTTCCCTATGCAAAAAAGGTGATTGAGGCGCTAAAACCCCTTGGAGTTCCAATCATATATTTCGTAAACGACTGTGCCGGAATACTTAGCATCGCGGCACGCGCAGGGTCAGACGTAATAGGGGTGGACTGGCGAGTAGATATGGCAGAGGCTGTTAAAAAGGTGCCAATAACGCTCACCGTTCAGGGCAATCTCGACCCGTGCGTACTGTTTTCGACGAAGACACATATAAAAGAGATGGCATTAGATATTATTAAAAAGGCAAAAGCGGCGAGGGCGCATATATTCAATTTGGGACACGGGGTACTGCCCGAAACGCCACCGGAAAACGTAAAGACACTAGTTGAATTTGTACACGAGGCAGGGGATATTTAATTCACGGTATTGATATTCATGGATTCCTCTATTATGGCTGCAAATAAGGGAATTAACCGCTTATTTTGCCCTTAGCCCTTATTATCGTATAGATGCCTCCAAGCCCCGCTAAAAATGCGAATATGAACTGTCCCAAATTCGTCATTAGCGGTGCGTTCGTCATTAGCGGTGCGGTTGTGGTTGTACTGTCGAGTGAGGGGTAACGAGTCCAAATATCTCCATTATTTACAACTGCGACGATTCTTGATCCGTCTGAGGAAGACGCTACCGCGAACCAATTTTTGCTGCCTGACGCATTTGATTGGGTACTCCAAGTAGCGCCATAATCGCTTGAGGTATAAATATAGTCATTACTTGCAGCGGCGACGAGATATCGTCCGGTGGAATCTGACGCTACCGCGAACCAATTTTTGCTGCCTGATGCGTTTGCGTGGTTACTCCAAGTAGCGCCATAATCGTTTGAGGTATAAATATAGCCAGTACTTACACCGGCAACGAGATATTGTCCGGTGGAATCTGATGCCACTGTTTGCCAAGCTGCTGCTGCCTGAAGCCGTTCGATCAGTCCACGTATAGGCGGCATCCGCATTGGCACAGGTGATTAATAAGGTAATCATTATATATATCCCGCTAAGTAAATACTTCTGTCCAGACATTCTGTCCTCCATTATCAGCTTATGATACGATTAATTCAAAGCATATACTCATATAAATATATTGTCAAGTGTATATTGTTTTTTTAAGGCCGTTTATTTTTACGCAACTTGCTATTAGAGCGCGATATTAATGTTATAATTAATACCGGCTGTGTTTGAGATAACGACAATAGAGAACCTTATATTATAAGGGAGATTAATGGAGACAATCGGCGTCTTACTACTCAACCTTGGCGGGCCTGATACGCTTGAGGCCGTTCGCCCGTTTCTTTATAACCTGTTTTCTGACAGGCTGATAATAAAACTTGGGCCTCCGTTTATGCAAAAGCCAATCGCCGCTATGATAGCCGCAACGAGGGCAGAGAAAAGCCGCTCCATGTACGCCCAAATAGGCGGCGGTTCTCCCCTTTCGCGTATCACTACCGCACAGGCGGAGGCGCTTTCGAACTGCCTGAACGAAGATGTGTCCAATAATCAGCCGCCCTTTGCCGTATTTACCGGCATGAGATACTGGGCGCCATACATCGAAGACGCGGTTAAAACTGCCTGTGACGCAGGGATAAGAGAATTCGTCGCCCTCAGCCTCTATCCCCATTACAGCCTCGCCACAACAGGCTCATCGTATGCCGAACTTGAGCGCGCGTTATCAAAGAAAAAATACCCGGTTCACTGCCGCTATATAAGGTCATGGCCTGATAATGCCCTATACATCGCCGCCCTTTCCGAACTTATTAACGAGGGTATTGCTGGCTTCGAAGGCAGACGCCCTCATATAATATTCAGCGCCCACGCACTACCGGAGTATTTTATTACACAGGGCGACCCCTATGTTGCAGAGATAAACAAAACCATAGATGCCCTCATGCCAACAGTCAAAGATTATGAAACCCACCTCTCATACCAGAGCAGAAGCGGCCCGGTTAAATGGCTTGCTCCCTCAACAGAGGCAACTATCGAAACCCTTGCCAGCTCAGGCGTCAGGGACACTTTAATCGTCCCGATAAGCTTTGTCTCAGACCATATAGAAACTTTATATGAGATAGATATTTATTATAAGGATTTTGCATTAAAACGTGGTATAATATTAAAGAGGGTCAAATCTCTTAACACACATCCTGTATTTATACAGGCACTAAAAGCCCTCATACTTGAGGAACTAAAATAAACGATTGATATTTCCGGACAATAAGGACACTAAAACATGAAAATAGCCATAATAGGCGGTGGTATCTCCGGGCTTGCCCTTGGTTACTTATTAAAAGAAGCCTCCCCTGACGCTGATATCGCGATATATGAGGAGCTGCGGCGCCCGGGCGGCAAGATCTGGACAGAAAGACATGACGGCTTTCTGCTTGAGGGCGGCGTAAACGGTTTTCTCAACAACAGGCCCAAGACCCTCGAGCTTGCGGCAGCCCTGAACCTTGCACCGCTAAAAAGCAGCGACAAGGCAAGAAAAAGATATGTTTATTCGCGTGGCAAACTTAATCTCATACCAGAGGGCGTGCTAGACTTTTTCACATCAGACCTGCTGAGCATTGGCGGGCGGCTGAGGATAATACTAGAGACGATAGCACCGCGTTCTTCCTCAGATGACGAGACACTCTCTGAGTTTGCAACTAGAAGACTTGGGCGCGACGCCTATGAAACGCTGATAGACCCAATGGCCTCGGGCATCTATGCCGGGGACTCAACGCGGCTGTCGTTAAAGTCATGTTTCCCTAAGATATATAACCTTGAGGCCAAATATGGCAGCCTGATTGTTGGGATGCTCAAAATGAAGATGGCGGCAAGAAAGACGGGCAGGACTGTCTCCGCCGGTCCGGGCGGTGTGCTGACCTCGTTTCAGGACGGGATGGGCGCGTTAATCGACGCCCTCGCGGCGAGGCTTGGCAGTGCCATTGTCAACAACCGGCGCGTTATAGCAGTTGAAAAGACAGCAAACAAATATCAGATCCATTTCAAAGACGCCCAAACTGAAGAGGCAGATATAGTTGTACTATCAACCCCGGCTCATGCCGCAAAGGATATATTAAGCGGTCTCGATAAGAATCTCTCGCGGCAGCTTGCCGAAATCCCCTATCCATATGTAACGGTTGTGTCTATGGCATTTAAGCGGGAGGCGGTGAGGGGCGGCTTTGACGGGTTTGGTTTTCTGATACCGTTTAAAGAGGGCAGAAGAATTCTGGGAACTCTCTGTGACTCAAGCACATTCCCCGGCAGGGCGCCA
Source organism: Nitrospirota bacterium (assembly GCA_015233015.1). Taxonomy (GTDB): domain Bacteria; phylum Nitrospirota; class Thermodesulfovibrionia; order Thermodesulfovibrionales; family Magnetobacteriaceae; genus Magnetominusculus. Next base: position 45,097 of record JADFYO010000018.1, read on the forward strand.
GAGGGGTATCTGCTCTTTCGAACAATGCTTGGAGGTGCAAGGGCAGGCGCAATTGCATCCCTCGATGACGAAAAAATAATTGATACCGTATTTTCCGAACTTTCTGATATAATAAAAGTAAAAGGGACGCCGGAAATGGTAAAGATATTCAGACATGAGAAGGCCATACCACAGTATAACAAGGGGCACGCCGCCCTCCTCGGCGCTATTAACGAATCCCTGAAGGCACACGACGGACTTTACCTGCATGGAAACTCCTACAAAGGAATAAGCGTAAATGACTGCATCGAACAATCATACTCTCTGGCAAACTCTCTGAGCAGCTCAATAATGGGGAAACACCGTCTATGACGGTTTTAATGATGAGATATAAATCATGAGGGCCAGCGGCCCTGCAAATACGTTACGTTAAGGAGGCCATAATGACGGAAGCGGAGATCATTGAGAACCTGAGACAGCAAAACGAGTTATTCAAGCAGCTGGAAGAAGACCACAGGCATCTCGACTTACAGATAGACGAGATTGACAAGAAGAAATTCCTGACAACCGAAGAGGATATCAGGAGAAAGGAACTGCAAAAGACAAAGCTATACAAAAAAGATAGAATTGCTGAGATGATACGGGACTACAAACGCTCTGTGAATTAGGCCGGCATGGCGAACAATTATGACACGAATACCGGCAGCGCCGCTGACAGCTGCTTATATTGAAGGAGAGGCGAGATAATGCGAAGCGATAAGATAAAAAAAGGCGTTGACAGGGCGCCGCACCGTGCGCTGCTTTATGCAACAGGCATCCCTAAGTCCGAGATGAATAAACCCTTTATAGGCGTTGCAAGCAGTTTCACCGATGTAATTCCCGGACATGTGGGGATGAGAGAGCTTGAGCGTTTTATAGAGAAAGGGGTTCACACGGGCGGTGGATACCCGTTTTTCTTTGGTGTTCCCGGCATATGCGATGGGCTGGCTATGGGACACAGCGGGATGCACTATTCGCTTCCTTCGAGAGAGCTGATAGCCGACATGGTAGAGACTATAGCAAACGCGCATCAATTTGACGCGCTGGTATTATTGACAAATTGCGACAAGATAACCCCGGCGATGCTGATGGCGGCGGCACGGGTAAATATCCCATCGATAATAGTAACGGCCGGGCCGATGCACTCCGGGTACCTGAAAGGAAAGCGTCTGTCGCTGGTTAATGACACGTTTGAGGCGGTTGCCAGACACAGGCAGGGTCTGATAGGTGACAAAGAACTGGAAGACCTCGAGATGTGCGCCTGTCCCGGCGCGGGTTCATGTCAGGGCATGTACACGGCCAACACGATGGCCTGTGTGACGGAGTCCCTTGGGATGAGTCTTCCATACTGCGCCACTGCCCTGGCCATATCGGCAGAGAAGAAACGAATTGCCTTCGAGAGCGGGAAAAGGGTAGTCGAGCTGGTAAAAAAGGGAATAACACCGAGAAAGATAATGACGAGAAAGGCGTTTGAAAACGCGATACGAATAGACACCGCCCTCGGAGGCTCGACCAACACGGTGCTGCATATACCGGCAATAGCCCACGACGCCGGAGTGAAGCTGCCCATAGAGGTATTTGACACTTTAAGTAAGACCACGCCGCACATAGCCAATATGCTCCCCGGCGGGCAGCACTATCTTGAGGACCTGCACTACGCCGGAGGAATCCCCGCGGTTCAAAAAAGGCTCGCACATCTTATGCAGGATAATATAACCGTCTCTGGACGGAAGGTGTTTGAAATCATAGCAGACGCGTCCATCGAAGATGATGCTGTCATAGTGCCAGTTGAAAAGGCATATCACGCTCAGGGCGGCATAGCGATAATGAAAGGGACGCTTGCCCCGGGCGGCGCAGTAGTGAAGCAGTCGGCGGTGATAGAGAAGATGATGCGGTTTGAGGGATCGGCACGCGTGTTTGACTCCGAGGACGACGCGATAAAGGTAATATTAGATGGCAAAATCAAGCCGGGCGACGTAGTGGTGATAAGATGTGAAGGCCCAAAGGGCGGCCCCGGCATGAGGGAGATGCTTACGTCAACCGCGGCAATTGCGGGCATGGGATTAAGTGAATCAGTAGCGCTGATAACCGATGGCAGGTTCTCAGGCGGCACGCGCGGCCCGTGCATTGGGCATGTATCGCCAGAGGCGATGGAGGGCGGCCCGATTGCGATACTAAGAGACGGCGACAAAATCATGATAGATATACACGAAAGGCGTCTCGACATCTTAGTTTCAGAAGCTGAAATAAAGCAGCGGTTTAAGACGTGGAAGCCGTCAAAGCCAAAGATAACGACCGGCTACCTGTCCAGATACGCCCAAATGGTAACATCGGCGGGGACGGGCGCGATAATGAAATCCTTTGGGGATAAAAAGTGAGACATACGAAGAAAATGCTGCCTAAGATACTCTTCTTCCTGGCGTTTAGCCTGTTTCTGGTTACGGGTTCGTTTTCCTACGCTGGAGACACGGGCTACCATGTAATCAACAAGCTCACGCTTGGCGGTGAAGGCGGTTGGGACTATCTGACCGTTGACAGTGCAGCCCGGCGGCTTTATATCTCGCGCGGCACCCACGTGATGGTAGTTGATATTGATACAAATAAGGTGGTTGGCGATATTGCCGATACCCCCGGCGTACACGGGATAGCATTAGCGCCGGAGCTGAACCGCGGTTTTATCAGTAACGGCAAGGCAGACACGGTCGCCATATTCGACCTGAAGACACTGAAAGTAACAGCGACTGTAAAGACCGGAGAAAATCCCGACGCCATCCTCTATGACGCGGCAACGAAGCAGGTATTCACATTCAATGGCCGCTCTAACAACGCCACTGTGTTTAACGCCGCCACAGGGGAGATTACCGCGACGATTGCCCTTGGGGGCAAGCCGGAGTTTGCGGCGGCAGACGGCAGCGGCAAGATTTACGTTAACATCGAGGACACGAACGAGGCGGTAGAAATCGACCGCCGGAAGTTGTCGGTAACGAAGCGTTATGCGCTCAAACCGTGCGAAGAGCCAACGGGGATGGGGATTGACGCTGCGCATCACCGAATCTTTTCGGGCTGCCACAACAAGTTAATGGTAGTTTTGGACACCAATACGGGAAAAGTTCTTGCATCGCTGCCGATAGACGAAGGCGTTGACGGCAACGGTTTCGACGCGGGGACGGGGCTTGCCTTCAGCGCCAACGGCGCCGGTACGCTGACCGTTGTACGGGAATCGTCTGACGGTAAGTTTGAAGTAGCAGACACAGTTACAACACAGCGCGGAGCGCGCACTATGGCGATTGATACAAAGACGCACAACATTTATCTACCCACCGCACAATTTGAAACACCAGCCTCACCGCCGCCTGACGGGAAAAAACAACGCCCCGTGCCAGTGAAGGACACGTTTACAATTGTCGTAGTTGGAAAATAAACCCGCCAATCCACACTGAACGATGACATTTATTCTTGAAAATAATCCTTGATAGAAATTATTCGAAATGGTATTATTAGCAATGAGTGCGTTTATAGCTAATTCTATTTCTAATTCATAAGAGCATTAATAATCAGTGCTTAGCGTATTTTTGAAATATCTGAGTCCGTCATTCCGGCTTGTCTGGAATCTGTCTCTACACTTCTCAAGCCGAATAAGATTCCAGACAAGCCGGAATGACGACAAGACAAGAACGGTGGTGCCGATTTCGATAAAAATGGCAGACTTGTTACATCGTCTCGGGATGATTATATAAGACTTTATGACAATAAATTCAACCTCATAAAAACGACAGAATTAAAAGGAGATAATAAACCTTTTTCTGTCAGTTTTTCGCCTGATGGCTCAAAGATAGCTGTTGGATTTTACGTTGCAATTAATGTTGACGTCAGATCCGGTAATGACCTTTCGCCTCTGCACATAATGGAAATGGGGAAAACGGGCTGACCGTTTTCCCGTTTATTAGTTCAACGCCAAAATATAGCTCTGCATCCGCCGCTTAGCTCAATCACGGAGCGGCGTTTCTAACATATTCGCAAGACACACCCCCGTATGAGACGCGGTACACTCCTGCAAGTCCTCCGGCATTCCCTCAAAAAGCAGCGTCCCTCCGGCATCTCCCCCTTCCGGGCCAAGGTCAACTACCCAGTCTGCCTCTCTTATCACATCCATATTATGCTCTATCACCACAACGGTACTGTCTAACTCTATGAGCCTCCTCAGGACACTCAGAAGCGCCTGAACGTCGCGCATGTGAAGGCCGATTGTCGGTTCGTCCAATATGTACAGAAACCCCTTGTGCGCTGCCACTCCAAGCGCCGCACATATCTTCAGGCGCTGCGCCTCTCCTCCCGATAGCGTCGTTGCCGGCTGCCCAATCGTCAGATAGCCAAGCCCTACATCCTTCAGAAGCTGGAGCCTCTTAAATATTGCCGGTTCGTCCCAAAATATGTCGGCAGCGTCGTCAACGCTCAAATTCAACACGTCGCTTATCGTCAGCCCCTTGTATTTTACCCGGAGCGTTTCGGCTGAATATCTCTTACCCGCGCAGCCGGGGCATTTCACGTATAAGTCCTCGAAGAAGTACATCTCAAGTTTCTGATAGCCCTCGCCCTTGCAGACTTCACATCTGCCGCCCGCAACATTAAAGGAAAAATGGCCGGGACCATACCCATACAGCCTTGCCTCCGTGGCAGAGGCAAAGATAGTTCTTATAGAATCGAAGAATTTTAAATAAGTCGCGGGATTAGACCGCGGCGACCTGCCAATCGGCGATTGATCGACAAGATGAACCCCCTTTAACTTATCAAGCCCCGTAATGCCTTTATATTTGAGCGGCCTCTTGCCATAGCTTTTATTAAAATGACCGGCCACCGCATGGTATAGTGTGTCAACAACGAGGCTGCTCTTGCCGGAACCTGACACGCCGCTCACTACAGTAAGCGTTTTTAATGGGATACGGAGCGTTATATCTTTGAGATTGTGACCCTCGGCTCCGGTTAAGACAATCGCCTGGGCGGTGTTTTCAATCGTTCGTTTTAGTGTCGGCCGGTAGGTGGCGACGTTATTTAAATATTCCGATGTGATAGTGTCTGCCATTTTAAAGTCGTCAATGCTCCCGTTAAATACGACGCGCCCGCCCTTGCTCCCGCCACCGGGGCCAAGCTCTATCACCCATTCGGCAGCGCGGATTATCTCAGGGTCATGCTCAACGACAAGTACGGTATTGCCCTGTTTGGCAAGATTGCCGATTATCTCCGTAATCCTCGCGTTGTCCCGGCTATGAAGACCAACGGTAGGCTCATCGAGGACGTAAAGGGCGCCGGCCAGACTGCACGACAACTGATTGGCTATGTTTACACGCTGATACTCCCCGCCTGACAGTGTCATAGTCTGCCTGTCAAGCGTCAGATAATCCAGCCCCACGCGGCTTAAAAACGTCAGTTTCTGCCTGATATGCCTTACGGCCTCCGATACCGCCGCACGGCCGTTTTCAGCCATGCCGTTAAAATACGCATCGAAAAACCCTGACAGCTCTTTGACCGTCATCGCGTTCATCGAGGCTATGTTCAGGCCGTCTATCTTGTAAGAAAGCACTTCCTTTTTCAATCTCGTCCCATTACACTGGGTACAGATGACCGGCTTTCTGTATCTGTTTAAGAACACCCTAAGGTGCAGCTTATGGCGTTCTTCTGAGAGGAATTTAAAAAATGCGTTCAGTCCGTAGAAAGATTTCTTTACCCCCTCGTTAAGCAGCCGCCAGTCATCCTGCGAAAGTTCCCCCGCGGGTTTATAAATGTTAATACCGGCGGCCTCAGCCCCCCTCAGCATCTGGGACTTCCACCAGTCAAACGAGGGTTTCTCCCACGGGTCTATCGCCCCGTCCGATAGTGAGAGCTGTGGGTTTGGGACAATTAAATCCATGTCGCCTATCAGAATATTTCCAAACCCCTTGCACTCTGGGCAAGCGCCAACGGGGTGGTTATATGAAAACAAGAGCGGTGTTGGCTCAGGCAGCGCTGCCCCGCAGGCGTCACAGGAGTTGCCGTCTGAATAGATCAGCACGGTCTCGCCAGTGCCGCCATATAAAATTACCCTGATTGTCCCGCCACCTTCGCGCCATGCCAGTTCTATTGAGTCGGCAAGCCTTGCCTCGTCCCGAATTACCAGTCTGTCAATGAGCACATCGCAGCTTTCCCCCTCGTCGCCCATACTAAAAGTCTCTATGAACTCGCCGTCTCTCCAGATCCTATAAAACCCGCGCTCTCTGAGGCTTGAAAGCGGCTCGTCTGTGTGGAAGAGTATTGCCGCCTTTGCTCCCGTGTGACTGGCGAGGAGCGTCTTATAGATTGAGGACGTATCCCAGCGCGTTATTTCAGCCCCGCACGAGTGGCAAAACGGGCCGGCTGTGCGCGCAAACACTACCCTCAGGAGATCATAAATCTCCGTAACCGTGCCCACGGTAGAGCGCGAGGTCTTGACGGGATTGCGCTGTGCAAGGGCTATGGCGGGGCGGATATTGCGCACCTCCTCGAGCTGCGGCCTGTCTAGTTTTTCAAGAAACAGCTTGGCATAGGTCGAAAGGGACTCGATAAAGCGCCACTGCCCTTCGGCGAATATGGTGTCAAAGGCAAGCGATGACTTCCCTGAACCAGAGACGCCGGTGATTACCACAAACTTATCGTGTGGTATCTTTATCGAGATATTCTGAAGATTGTTCTGCTTAATTCCGGTAATTTCAAGCCACTTCGAATCCGGCATCGGGGCGCAATCCGTTATATCTCACCGTAGCTGTGAAGGCCCGAAAGAAGAATATTGACGCCTATATATGTAAATATCACCGTAATAAATCCAATAGACGACAGCACGGCTATCTTGTTGCCGCGCCAGCCGCGCAAATACTTCGCGTGCAGATAAAAGGCATAGACGAGCCACGTTATCAGCGACCAGGTCTCCTTAGGGTCCCAGCTCCAATATACACCCCAGGCCTGGTCTGCCCATATCGCCCCGAATATCAGCCCGCCAAGCGTAAAAATGGGAAACCCCACCGCCACTACCTTGTAGTTCAAGTCCTCGAGAAACTCCAGCGACAGGCCAAAAGACTTCAGCATTCGCTTCAGTACATAACCATACCTCCAGACGGAGAATATTATGGCAAACGCCCCGAGTAGGCTCAACAGCGCCATTGGCTTTGAATCGCTCCTGAAGGTGGCCTTAAACAGATAACTCTTGAGCATCTCAGACGACACCCCCATCATCTTAAACTTAAAATAATCTGCCCCCATTGCCGCAAGCACAATCAAAAAGACGCTCCCGGCAACCGTCCAGAATATATAAGAACTCTCGGTACGCTTTTCTGTGCTCAGCACAAGATACAGCATCCCCGTGGCAAAGGCCAGTCCAAAGGCGGCATACGCGATAAAACTCATCGTCACGTGCGCCAGCAGCCAGTTGCTCTGAAGCGCGGGCACCAGCGGCTCTATCTCTTTCGATATGCCGGTAAGGTCTATAAATCCAAGGGCAAGGCCCGCTATAGGCGTGACAAACGCCCCAAATGTCCTGTTCTTATATTTGAATTCGATGATCAGGTAGCCAAGCATCAGGCACCAGACAAAAAATATCAGCGACTCGTAGAGATTTGTAAGCGGTGCCCTGCCAATCCCCATGTTGTAACTCTCCATCCATCGCATGGCCAGCGCCGCCGTCTGCGACAAAAACGCTGCAGCCGCCACAGTCGTTGCGCTTATCCCCATAGTCTTATTTTTGAATATAAAATACCCTATGTAAATCATCATAGCCACAAAGTATCCTACCTCGGCTATGCCAAACAGTATCGGGCTTCCCATCTATCTTACCTCCTTAATGCCAACGTCACTGCTTTTAAACTCTTTGCGTTAACCGGTCAAAAACTGAATTAATCACACCCTCGTAACCGGTCTTGTTTTTATTTGTAAAGGCGGCGATTTTTACGTTAACCTTAGTCTTTTCAGGCTGCAGCAGCACCCATATTTTTTTGTGGCTGAGGAAAAACGCGCTGTAAAGCCCTATGGCCATAAACAGGCACCCTGCATAGACCACCCAAACTCCCGGGTCTTTTCTCACCTGAAGCCCTGTATATTGGTATCCATAGTTATCGACTAATTCCACCGTGCTGCCGTCGGGCATTTTCCATGTATTGGGATAGCGCTTTACCACCCAGCCGGATTTTTTCTCTTCCTTTTCATTTTCAGATGTGACTTCTATAAAAACAGCTGGATTGTTCATGTTGTCGGTGTATGTATATGGCCGCTCATCTTTGTCGAACGAGAGGGCGGGACTAAAGGTAGTAATCTTGCCGGTGAGCTTCGTCCCGGGGATTGTAAATGACTCCCCTACGTGAAGGGATATTTGTTCAGTCTTGCCGCCTTTTGGCGTTACGTTTAGGATAATCAGCCCCTTGGCGTCAGGGACTACGCCATAGCCCGACTGGTAAAACGTATAGCCCTTGTATTTTAATGGGGAGTTTACGCCTATGGACTTTTTCAGCACCGTCCTGCCGTTTTCAATAATGGAAAGCCAGCTTATGTACTCCTTAGGCATGTCTGAAGTGCCGTAAAACCAGACGGCAAAATTGTCGCACCGAATGGAAAACCCCAGCGGGTGCTCCTCCTCCTGCCGTGTAAAGGCAACCGACGATGTCTCGCCTTCGGGAAGGCTTAAATAACCGCTAAACCCAAATGTGACGCCGATAACCGAGCCTATCAGGATGAATATTATGCTGAAGTGGATGACATAGACGGCATAACGCGTGTATCTGCCCTTGTGGGCGTAAAACTGAATGTCCCTATTATTAGGGCCTCCGGGGTCTGTCGCATTTGGGGTCATGCCTAGTTTTTTCAGAGCCGTTAAAACTACAGCCTTAGCCTCTTCGACATTGCCCTCTATGCTTAGTTCCTTTTTTATCCCATATTTATCGAATTCAGTCATATCTATGGGTTTCAGAGGCTCATCGACGACGCGCTTTATGCGGGGGAGCCTGTCGATAGAGCAGATTGTCAGATTTGCCGCAAAGCAAACCAGCATCGCCGTAAACCACCACGAGTGGTACATGTCGGTAAGGCCAAGCACATCGGCAGTCTTATAGGCGGTTGGCGCGCTTGCAGGGCCGAACATCTTTGTGAAGAGTTTTATGTTTTTCTCCGGCGGGGCATTTTGTTCTATTACCGTGCCTATTATCGAAGTCAGCGCTATAATGGCAAACAACGCCACCGCCAACTTTACCGACGTAAAGAATCCCCACACCTTTTCGACTATATTCTTATCTGCCATCAATTATCCTTCTGTGTATCCTGTTAAATTCAGAGTTTACCACCCACATACTGGCCAATGACCGAGGCCGCAAGTGAAATCGGTATGTACTTAAAGTCCAGATGAACCAAAGACCTCGCAAGGATAACAAATGGAATAGGTAAATGTATATACATAAACCACCTGGGGCTGCGCACTATCTGGCGCGCCCTTAAAAACCCGAAAGGCAGATTTATCATAAACGCAAAGACCATCAGTATAGCAATCGCCTCCCAGTGCGTAAACGACACATTAGTCAGGTGTAACAAACCGCTTATCTTATTTATCATTTATCCTTATCCCACTCAGAGCTGTTTGACAGGGGGGATTCTAACAAAATAGACAGCCAATTGTAAACCCAGGGCAAACGCATTTGAAAAATAAAGCAGAAGATACCTATGCAATCATTCCAGACAAGCCGGAATGACAACAACGAAGCCGGCAATGACATTTTTAGGTGTTTATTCGTTCTGCCTTGTCTGTCATTCCAGCCTACGAGCTGGAATCCAGTCCTTGTGTCATTTTTTGAAAGACTGGATTCCTGCTTCCGCAGGAATGACAGACTTGTTAATATGGTTGCAACTTGATATTAAATTGCAGTGCCATAAGGCTTTCTTAAATAATATACCGAAATAAACCCTGCTAAGGCCATAAATATAATCATCCCCCATTGATTTAATGTTGGCGCTGATGTGGTACACGCAGTATCTGAAGCAATCATCGCTACAAAAACGTCATTACCAGAAGTGTAAGCCCTCACAGGGGAACCCCATGTGGCATTGCTATAACCAGCGACATAAGCGTTCCCGCATGTATCTACTGCTATGCCATATCCGTAATCGTCTCCTGCCCCACCGAGAAAAGTGTTCCATTGGAGTACCCCTGAACTGTTTAACTTAGCTGCAAAGGCGTCATTGCCAGAAGTATAAGCCCTGACAGGCAAACCCCATGTGGCATTGGTATAACCCGCGACATAAACGTTACCGCTTGTGTCAACTGCTATGCCCTGTATGTAATCGTTTCCAGCCCCTCCAAGAAAAGTGTTCCATTGAAGCACCCCTGAACTGTTTAACTTAGCTGCAAAGAGGTCGGCATTAACACCACCGTGAGCCGTCACAGGGGAACCCCATGTGCTATCGCTATCACCCGTAACATAAACGTTACCGCTTGTGTCAACTGCTATACCCCATCCTCTATCGGTTCCAGTCCCACCGAGAAAAGTGTTCCATTGAAGTACCCCTGAACTATTTAACTTAGCTGCGAATGCGTCAGCAGCACCACCACCGAAAGCCGTCACAGGCGAACCCCATGTGGCAGTGCTAAAACCCGTAACATAAATGTTTCCGATTGTATCTACAGCTATGTCGCCATATCCGAATCCGTAGTCGTTTCCAGTCCCTCCGAGAAAAGTGTTCCATGTAAGAGCAGGGTCTATTATTAACGGGTATCTGGCATCATGCTTTGCCACATCAAAACCTGCTTCCCGTTGTCCAAATACTTTAAACCTAGAAAAAGCAGTTGAATTATGAAGTGGGATAAAAATAATATATAAGACAAGGAGTTATGTCAAAAAAGAGAAGAAGGAGAACACACCCAATGGGAGAAGGTCAAAATAAAGGAGAATTGAAGAAAAACTATGAAGTAAGTGTAGACACATATGGAGGGAAAGTACACGTAGAATGGAATCCTGAAGCGGCGGTAAAGCCATTAGGGCAGCTACCATTTTTCATAAATTTTATAAAGGTAAGCGGGTTGTATGATGCGTTCATAGAGGAATGTCCGCTTC
>JADFYO010000019.1 GCA_015233015.1 Nitrospirota bacterium
ACTTCTTTGAAAAACCGTTTCAGAACTGGACACGCCAAAGTGCCGAAATCATGGGCACTGTGTTTATTCATGCCGATTACACTATCCCTATAGATGCGATAAGAGCGGAACTAACTCGTATAGTAAGCGCCTCTGAGTTATGGGATGGTAAAGTCTGCGGCCTTCAGGTAACAAACGCAACCCAGCAAACCATAGAGCTGCGCTGTCTTGTAAGCTCCAAAGACGCCTCCATCAACTGGGACCTGCGGTGTATGGTCAGGGAAAAAATTATAGAGTTTATACAAAAAACATATCCACAGTGTTTACCAAAACTACGTGCAGAGCTTAAAGAAGATACCGAGGGACAGAACTCGTCATCATGAACCTCCTCGTTTCGGCTCAGTATGACATCTGCTTTTCCCTTTGTAAATATGGGGGGTTCTTGACGATTACATTTAAGTAGGCCCTCGTTTACGGACAAAGTGAGTTTATGGCCTCGATTACTTTTTCTATGCTGACATTGGTATTGTAACACGGGCCGTATGGCCGTTCGTTGTGAATCCCTATCACGGGCAGGGGATATGCGTCGGCTATGCCGCTGCTCAAATCACGCTCACACGCAACCGCCACTATGGCGTGCGGGCGGACGTCGGTCACTATCTTCCTTGCCACTGAGCCGCCTGTGGCCATGTATAGCTCCACCTTCTTCTCCTCCGACACCCCAATCAGGTCCTTTACGCCGCACCTGCCGCAGCGCTTGCAGTTATATATGTTGTTCGTTATCCTGATGTCGCATTTGTCGATTTGAAGGCAGTGCGGCAGCATGAGAAGAATTTTCTGTGTCTTTATACCCTGTTTTAGAACCAATTTATTGTTTAAATTGATGATGTGACCTTGAAAACGCTCCTTTTTGTCTTTGAAAAACGCACCAAGCAGCATCAGAAATGGATAATATATCTTCAGCACAATCCCCCGTAATAATTTAACCCACATGGAGGATTTCCTCCCTCGCATTCACCCTGCCGCTGAGATAATCCCTGTATGACATCGGCCTTTTCCCCTCCGGCTGAAGCTCCTCTATTGACAGGAGGCCGTCTGAGGCTGCGATTAAAAAACCATCGCGGTCTTTTCTGACTACATCGCCGGGGTTATGGCCGCCATTGGACAGGTTGATTACAGCGCCTCTGAGTATCTTAATGCGCTGGTCATCGATGAACGTAAACGCACCGGGATATACCCCCCTGATAAGGTTAACTATCTCCTCGGCTGGTCTTGACCACACTATTTGGCAGTCGTCTTTGGCGATGGGAGGGGCATATGAGGGGATGCCCTCTTGTGGCGCGGCCTTGAGCGTTCCATGCTCTATGCCGGTAAGTGTCTCAATCAGGAGCTTTGCGCCTATAACGGCAAGCCTTTCGGTTAATGTCTGCGCCGTGTCGCTTTCGTCTATAGCGGTCTTTCTGATTAGAAACACCGCCCCCGTGTCAACTCCCTCGTCCATCAGCATCGTGGTAACGCCGGTCTCTTTTTCACCGGCAATAATTGCGCGCTGAATTGGGGCGGCTCCCCTGTATTCAGGCAATATCGAGGCATGTACATTGATACACCCAAGCGGGGGAAGTCTTAACAGCTCCGTCGGCAATATCTTTCCATAAGCCGTAACGACAGCCGCGTCGGGCGCATAGCCTCGCATCTCATCGATAAACCCCGGCGTTCTGATAGAATGAGGCTGAATTATCCTCAGTGAGGACGCCTCTGCCAGTAGTTTGACAGGAGACGGCACCGCGCGTCTGCCAGCGTCAGGCTTTGTCACAACCGCGGCTATGTTATGTCCAGCCTTTAATAACGCATTAAGCGAGGGAATAGAAAAAGCCGGCGTCCCAAAAAATACTATATTCAAAATCCTGTCCCTTCCATAAGTTATTACAATACACTAACCAGGCGTATTATCGGGTTAATCAGTTTGCAGCCTTTTTGATTGGGGGCATTGTATCTTCCATATTTACTTTATCCAGCAGAAGTATCCCGTTTAAATGGTCTATCTCGTGCTGCAACGCCCTTGCGAGGAGCCGCGCGGCCTCAATCTCTATCTGCCGGCCTTCTCTGTCAAGGCCCCTGACGAACACTATCGCCCGCCGCTCGACGGTTGTGGTAAACTCCGGCAGACTAAGACATCCCTCGGTGGACAATATATCTCCTTCTGAATAGACAATCTCCGGATTTACTATTACCATGAGGCTGGGAGCGGCTTTGTCTCTTGCCGACGTATCTAACACAACAATCCTTTTTGAAACCGCAACCTGGGGCGCTGCAAGCCCTATCCCTTCTGCGGCGTACATGGTTTCTATCATATCGTCGAAGAGTTTCTGCGTATCGCCGTCAATATCCTTAACCGGCGAGGCAATCCGCTTTAGCACCTTAGCTGGATACGTTTTTATTTTCAGTAAAGCCATATCTAATATTATAACACTATTTTTTTTGAAAATTGTATAATTGTAAGGTTAATCTAAAAAACATACTGGGAGATGGCATTGGAGATAATAAGAGGACTGGAGAATGTAACGAAGGAATATCATAACGCAATCATAACGCTAGGGAACTTTGACGGTGTTCACGCCGGTCACAGAAGGATATTACAACGGGTAAAGGCCGCTGCTGAACACGCCGAAGGCACATCGATAGTAATAACCTTCGACCCCCATCCCGTCAAAGTTGTGAACCCGCAGAAGGGTCTGAAAATACTGACCCCATTTGAAATAAAGGCTGAACTGGTAGAGAAGACCGGCATGGACGTCCTCCTGTGCATAGATTTCAACAAGGAGTTCTCATCGATAGCCCCCGATTATTTTATCGAAGAGATATTGCTTAAACGCCTTAGGGCCTCGCACATCATCGTAGGACATAATTACAGGTTTGGCAAGGGTAAAAAAGGCTCGACCGATGTGCTCAGGCGGCGGGCGGCCAAATTCGGCTTTAAGTTTAACGTAGTCAGAAATGTTACCAGATGTGGGAATGTGGTAAGCAGCAGTTCGATAAGACACCTGCTCACGCGCGGCGATGTTGTAGAGGCGCATGAACTTCTGGGAAGACCGTACTTCATACAATCACAGGTGATAACCGGAACAGGCAGAGGGAAGACACTCCTCCAAACGCCTACCGCTAATCTCTCCCTGCCTGATGAACTCGTGCCTAAGCCAGGCGTGTATGTGGTCAGGGCAACTGTTGAGGGTGTTTCTTATGACGCCGTTGCAAACATCGGCACAAACCCCACATTCGGCGGTGAGCATACTGCATACGAGGTACATCTCTTTGGCTATGACAAAAACCTTGTCGGCAAGACCATACGCGTGTATTTCATAAAGCGGCTTCGGGATGAGAAGGCATACCCGTCCCCGGATGACCTCAAGGCACAAATAGTAAAAGACATCGCACGGGCTAAGGAAATTCTGGCCGCGACCCCGGCATAATTTAGATATTCGGGCCGGTCATTGCCTCCGGCCGCACGTGCCGGTCAAATTCCTCGCCGGTCAGAAAACCAAGAGAAAGGCACGCCTGACGAAGCGTCATATCCTCCTCCACGGCCTTATGGGCCAGCACAGCGCACTTATCATATCCTATTACCGGACTTAATGCGGTGACAAGCATCAGTGAGCGCTCGACATATGATCTTACGCGCCCCTCGTCAACCTTAATGCCCCTGACAAGGAATTCCTCAAAACTCAGGCAAGCACCAGTAAGAATATTCACAGAGTGTAATAGATTAAATATCATAACGGGCTTAAAGACATTCAGCTCGAAATTCCCCTGAGAACCGGCAATGCCTACTGCCGCGTCGTTTCCCATCACCTGAACGCACACCATAGTCATTGCCTCGCACTGTGTGGGGTTGACCTTTCCGGGCATGATTGAGGAGCCGGGTTCATTGGCTGGAAGGATAAGCTCCCCAAGACCGCAGCGCGGACCGCTCCCAAGCCACCGGATATCGTTCGCTATCTTCATCAAAGACGTTGCAAGGGTGCGCGTGGCCCCGCTTGCCGCCACAATCGCCTCATGCGCGGCAAGGGCCGCGAATTTATTAGAAGCTGATACAAAGGGAAGACCCGTAAGGGCGGCAATATGTGCGGCTACGGTCTCTGCAAACTGAGGGTGTGTATTAAGACCGGTGCCGACGGCCGTCCCGCCAATGGCAAGCTCATATAGCGCAGGGAGCGTGTTATCGAGATATTTCAGGCAATAGTCAAGCTGGGCAATATAGCCGGAGAACTCCTGTCCGACGGTCAGCGGGACGGCGTCCTGGAGATGTGTGCGGCCGATTTTGACGATGACAGCGAATTCGGCGGCCTTTTTGCCGAGCGCGTCGCGAAGTGTCTTTACGGCCGGTATCAGTCTGTTATATATGGCAGCGGCGGCGGCAATGTGCATAGCAGTAGGAAACGTATCGTTTGAAGATTGGGATTGATTGACATGGTCGTTGGGATGTATGGGGGTTTTACTGCCCATGCGGCCGCCACAAATCTCGATGGCGCGGTTAGAGATAACCTCGTTTACGTTCATATTGGTCTGAGTGCCGCTTCCGGTCTGCCACACCATCAAAGGGAAATGCCCGTTGAGTTTCTCTTCGATTATCTCCTCGGAGGCACGCACGATAAGTTCTGCCTTATCTGCGGTAAGCAGGCCAAGTTCGGTGTTGGCGATAGCGGCGGCCTTTTTGAGTATGCCGAAGGCGTGGATGACCTCAGCAGGCATGAGGTCGTGTCCTATGGAAAAGTGAACGAGAGAGCGCTGCGTCTGAGCACCCCAGTAACTGTTAGCAGGGACGGCAATCTCTCCCATACTGTCTGTTTCAACGCGTGTATCAGGCATATCTTTCATACGCAGCTCATTACAATTGCTTTCAGACATGACGTATTATTGTATAAATATGGCGTTAATATCAACTCATGTTGAAATTTCCAAAGAGGTTGTCGAAATTTCAGTGAATACGGGATAATGAAGGTATGGTAACGGCAATTGATACGTTGAGGATATACGAGCGGTTGCGGGTCGCTGAACTAAGCGACAGGGCCGCCAAGGAGATAGCCGAGGTCTTTCGGGAATTCATTGAAGACCGGCTGGCTACTAAGAAAGATGTTGAATTTGCTAAGTCTGAGCTAAAAGCAGAGATAGCGAAGTCTAAAACCGAACTTGAACTCAAAATGGTATCGATCAGGTCCGAACTTGAACTCAAAATAGAATCAACCAAAACTGAAATAGCGAAGTCCAAAGCCGAGACGCTAAAGTGGATATTATTTCTCTTATGGGTCGGGCAGTTATTTGCAATGTTCGCCATGTTTAAAGCCTTCATCAAATAATATACCTTCTATAGTTACAGGATTTCCCATAGGTCTGTCATTCCCGTGCTGAGAGCGGAACTCCAGCCCTTATACCATTTTCTGAAAAGCATGGATTCCTGCTTTCGCAGGAATGACAAAATTCATGTTATTCCCATATGGTTAAATTCAGTACAATATTCATATCAGAATAAATCATTTAAAACAATACATTACGAGAAGTTTATGAATTTATCTAAACTCATATATGTTACGTTTACGTAACACTATCAAATAATAAAAAATATGTTGACAAATTGAATTATGATATTTTAGTATAAAATGTGCGCTGACAATTTATTTGTGTGCTTGTGTGAGCTGAAGGCAATACGCGTTAGAGGAGGTTTTTGTGATATGACAAATATGCAGAACACTACTAATGGAGGAACAAATGGAACATCAAGAGAAAATTGAAGGACTTCGCCGGTTGTATGAGCAGATTTATGATCTCTATGTTGCAGGAACGGACAACGAATGTGAGGCACTAATAAAAGAGGCACTGGAGCAGTCTGTGGGTGATGAGGCGTATTGTTTATTCTTTGAAGGACTACGCGCCAGATACATTGATACAGATTATGAGTTACAAGAAAAACTTTTAAGAAATGCTGTAGAAGTAAGTCCTATGGATTATTTTCTTATCAGGAATTTGGGGATACCTTTATATTATCAGGGCAAATATGACGAGTCGATACAGTGTTATGACGAAGCTCTCAAGATTAACCCTGATGATTACCGAGCCCTTAGGAACAAGGGAATGTCCCTATCAAATCAGGGCAAAGACGATGAGGCGATACGGTGTTTTGATGAAGCGCTCAGGATTAAATCTGATTATTATCTTACCTTTACGAGCAAAGGAATATCTCTATCAAATCAGGGCAAAGACGATGAGGCGATACGGTGTTTTGATGAAGCGCTCAGGATTAAATCTGATTGTTACGATGCCTTGACGGGCAAGGGATTATCCCTATCAAATCAGGGCAAAGAAGGTGAGGCCTTCAAATTAATTAAGGAGGCCTATAAAATAGCCCCTGTTGACGATGATTATACAACTCAAGTATTAGAGAATATGTGTAAAATACTGGGGCAGGATCTTCATAAGGTTGTAAATGAAATTGAAAAAAGCAGGACTATTACTGGTATAGCATTTGAGAGGACTCCGAAAGGTCTTGCAATGTTGCGATTGCTTATTAAAGGTGTAAAGGAAGAGTTTAAAGGTAAAATAGATGAATTTGAAAGAGATATGGATGGGTTCGAGGAAAATAAAAATAGATTTTTTACTCCTAAATCATGCATTAAACAAGATTTTCCCCTGCTTTTAACATTGAGAAAGTGGAACTCATATACCCCTATCATCCCATCAGACGGCGAAGAGAGAAGTATCGGCGGCGGATACTTTATTTATTATAGAGGAAAAGGGACAGTCATTGACCCCGGATATAATTTTATTGAGAATTTTTACAGAGCCGGAGGAAGAGTCTTTGACATTGACAATGTCGTTCTTACCCACGCGCATAATGACCACACAATTGACTTTGAGTCAATAATGACATTGATATATCAGTATAATGATGAAAATGAATTTGGCGTGGATAAACCTGAACATAAATCCATAACCTTGTATATGAACGCCGGAAGCTTTATGAAGTTTTCTGGGTTTCTGAATTTGAGAGACTGTGATTACATAAAAAATGTGTTTACGCTGACTGCCGGCAATACATACAAGATTGATGAGGGGTTTACTATGGCAGCATTACCAGCATATCACGATGAGATAATAACAAAGAAATATGCCGTAGGGTTGCACCTCGCGTTTGATTGTGGCAAAGATGATTCTGGCAATGATGTAAAGAGAAATATTATTTTCACGTCAGATACAGGGCTTTTCCCAAAAAAAGATAAAGATACTGTAGATATAAACAAAGATGAAATACATATATCTTACAGGGATACAATCAAGGTGGAGGATGTAAATCTTTTAGTTGCTCATCTCGGTTCGATAAGACCTAAAGAAATAAGAGAGGAGAAAGACTTAGGAAAGATGTTTTATCCAAACCATCTTGGGCTTCTTGGCACTGCAAGAATGATAACAGTCATAAAACCACGGCTTGCAGTAGTTTCTGAGTTTGGAGAAGAATTACGCAATTTCAGAGATGATCTTATGGAGATGTTGGGAAGAATGGTGGAGCAACATCTTAAAAATAAAAAAGATGAAGAAGTCACAAAGGTTTTACCAGCTGATTTACCTTTTATTTATAATATTAAGAGTGAGGAAATCTATTGTATGGTATCGGATAAAATGGTAGATTACAAACAAATATCTGCTGAATTAATTGACAGCGTGTTCTATTATTCCTGCGCGAAGCCTAAAACTGAAAAAAAGAAGGTCGAGGTAGAAATAGATAAATACAAGGGTTACCTTAGAAACGGTAAACTCCCATATTTAAAAGACCCCGGGACGTGTTAATGGTCATCTCCCCCCGTGCAGACAAAACCCTGCGTTTGGTGATATACTATCAGTATGGAAACCTTAGAAAGAGATTTAGACTTAACTGAGATCATCAACGGAGAGGAAGTTATGGGGCCTAGTCCATTTGGTAAACATCAGGGTGTTGTAGGAAACTTGTATCTGAAAATAGCATCGTTTGTCTTAACAAGAGATTTAGGGAAAGTTTACTTTTCCCCGCTTGATGTAATCTTTGAGGATGAGTTCAACCGCCTTCAGCCGGATATCCTGTTTATCAGTAAAAATAATCTAAATATCTTGCAGGACTGGATACGCGGCGTGCCGGATATGGTTTGTGAGATAATATCCCCGGGCAGCTATGAGAGAGATACTAAAGTTAAGAAGGCAATATACGAGAAATACCGGGTGCCGGAGTACTGGATAGTCATGCCGGAACTTGAGGAGATTCAAATCCTAACCATTGAAGACGCTAAGTACAAGGTACATTCCATTGCGGCTATCGATGGCATCGTTCAATCTAAAGTCATAGCGGGGCTTCAGGTCAACATCAGAGATATATTCGAGTAACATCTCAAGGAAACCGTAGTGGCATCGTAAAGCGTCAATATCTAAAGCAGTTCGGCAGGACAGCCGCGTTTCATTCATCGCTGTGGATATAAAAAAATTATTTATTTTCAAATAAGCTCTTGACATACAGACAGTCGATATGTTTTAATCGCATAATGATAGTGTTTTAAGCAGCTACATCAGCTTAATAATTTAGATATATCTCATAGTTGTCGGCAAAAAGGTGAGTTTAGCTCATTATCATCATTCAGTCAGGAGGTATCATCGCCATGAAAGAGAAATTATTTATTCTGGTTGTACTCTTATTAATGTGTTGCTGCGTAGTCTCAGGACAGGCTTTCGCCTCGAGTAAACCTTCCACAGCCGCCTTATCCAATGGTCAGGCATGTCCTATTCAGCCCGATGCCCAAACAGACCAGTTGATAGAAGACGACAGTCCGGGTGAACAACAGCAGGAAAGCGGGTTCTTCAGACATATGGGAAGCGGCGTCTTTTCGTATTTACAACAAAATGTCCCTTTTATATCCAAGGTTTATCTCGGTATGGCCTATCGGAGAGCCTCCAATCCGGACACTACCGGAGAGTCTGACTGCTCTAATCTGGTCAACGCTATAACGAGGAACAGTTTAATCGGCACCGATTATGAGTTTGCCCCAAACGGCCTTTCCTCAAGGGATTTGCGCCAAAATTGCAGCTATGTTTCATTATGGGACTTACGCCCCGGCGACCTCATCTTCTTCGCTAAAGGCAGAAGAAACGTAATCTATCATGTCGGCGTTATAACAAAGGTACTGTTCGGCACTGTGCATTTCGTTCATGCCTCAAGTGGCAACGGTGTGGTCGAAACCGTCTCCGGTACCGAGACGTGGCGCCATTACTGGGGGAAAAAGCTCCATTCCTTCGGCAGATGGAAGTCCGACGTGTTTGTTAAAAAACAGTCCGCCTAACTACGAGCCGTACAGAGAGCGATTCCGGCATATCTTGGACCGGTTGCTTGATGTACGGCTTATTTGCGCGCTATCATCGAGGTAAAACTAATCCCGGAAACCGCAATAGAGATTTATGCTATGCTGCAACTATATCAGTAACAATTATCCTCTTAATTGAATCATCCTGAGCCTTCCCTAGTTTGTCTGGTTATTGATTTTCTCCAGTAACAATTATCCTCTTAATTGAATCATCCTGAGCCTGTCGAAGGATGCCCGATTTATGGGGAAATGTGAATTAAAGGAGCATCCTTCGACAGGCTCAGGATGATTCAAATTTTCTTTCTTCTATGAACACATTCAGTATTACCCCTATTGCGGTTTCCGGGCTAATAGGCATCGGCATTGCCCTGCCCTGTCACCATTAAGAATCCGGCTTCGGGATTAACTTTGACATTTCCCTGCCTCCGGTCAATTATACCGTTGATTTTTTTA
This sequence comes from Nitrospirota bacterium, assembly GCA_015233015.1. Lineage (GTDB taxonomy): Bacteria > Nitrospirota > Thermodesulfovibrionia > Thermodesulfovibrionales > Magnetobacteriaceae > Magnetominusculus. The sequence goes on from JADFYO010000019.1 coordinate 9,801, forward strand.
TTGCAGATGGGTTATTCTAATTGTTAGCAGACTCCACTAGTGAGTGCTAACTTACATATGAACTATAAGGAGGTTAACTACACATGCCTGTTGAGAATCTCGAATTCAAAACGGAGATAAACCAGCTCCTCAATCTAATGATACACTCCTTGTATTCTCACAAGGAGATATTCCTGAGAGAACTGCTGTCAAACGCCTCAGACGCTATCGATAAGGCCAGATACGAATCCCTCGTCAACAGTGAGGCACTTACGGACACCGGCGACTGGAAGATAAAAATCACGGCAGATAAAGACGCTGGCACGCTTACCATAAGCGACAACGGTATTGGAATGACTAAAGAGGAAGTCATCACAGAGCTTGGCACTATTGCCCACTCTGGAACGCTTGATTTCATGCGCGCTTTAAAAGAAAAAGGCGACATGAACCTCATCGGGCAATTCGGCGTCGGCTTTTATTCATCTTTTATGGTTGCCGATAAAGTCACAGTGATAACAAAAAGTGTAAAGGACGGGACTTCAGTCAAATGGGAGTCGGAGGCAAAGGGCACGTTTACCGTCGATGACGCCGAAAAACAAACGCGCGGTACCGATGTAGTTCTTCATATAAAGGACGACGATAAGAAATATCTCAATCACTGGGAAGTTAGCTCTATCGTCAAAAAATACTCCGATTACATCGAATACCCCATCGCAATGGACGTCGAGCGTGAAGAGGACAGCGCCCTTGACAAGGGCAAGAAGGTAAAGCTGGTTAAAGAAGAGACGCTGAACTCCCAAAAGGCCATTTGGCTTAAAGACAAATCGGAGATAACCGAAGAGCAGTATAACGAATTCTATAAGCACGTCTCCCACGATTTTGCTGACCCGCTGAGTGTTATCCATTTTAAGGCCGAGGGCACGTCTGAGTTCACCGCACTGGTGTATATCCCGTCGCAGGTGCCGCTGGATATCTTTTATGAGCAGTTTAAGATAGGCCCGGTTCTCTATGTTAAGAGGGTTCAGATTATGGACCACTGCGAGGAGCTTGTGCCAAGATACCTGCGGTTTATTAAGGGTGTTGTCGATTCCTCGGATTTACCGTTAAACGTATCGAGGGAGATGCTCCAAAACAACCCGCACGTCAGCGTAATTAACAAGAATCTCACTAAAAAAGTCCTCGACACACTGGCTGATTTGAAACAAAAGGACTTCGAAAAATATAAAAAATTCTACGCAGAACTTGGCAAGGTGCTCAAAGAGGGCGTACATTTTGATTTCCAAAGGCGCGAGGCGATAGCCGACTTGTTGCTCTTTCATTCCACTAAGACTGGCAAAGAGGCATTCACAACTCTGGATGAATATGTCAGGACAATGAGAGAAGGCCAGGAGGAGATTTTCTACATAACCGGTTCGTCATATGAAGAGGCGTTACAATCACCCCATCTGGAGAAGTTTAACGACAAAGGATATGAAGTACTCTTCATGCTCGATGAAATAGACGACATCATATTCGGCTATTTCGAGTACAAGGGCAAGAAGATGAAATCCGTTATCAAGGGCAGCTTCGACCTGGATAAAAAAGACGAAACAAAGAAAGCGGAAGAGGGGCAAAGGTACGAAAAGCTGCTTGCCCAAATCAAAGACCGCCTGAAGGACGATATAAAAGAGGTACGCCTGTCGGGAAGGCTGAAGCAATCGCCCTGCTGTCTGGTCTCCGATGAGGGCGCGATTGACCCCGCGATGGAGCGAATGCTGCGCTCGATGGGCAAAGAAGTCCCAAAAAACCTGCGGATACTGGAGATAAATCCCGGCCATCCATTGATAGAGACACTGAGTACCGTCATAGAAAAAGATTCTCACAGCGCTGACGATAGCATTGATTTGCTCTATGAACAGGCCCTCGTACTTGACGGCAATAAACCAAAAGACCCGGCAGTGTTCGCAAGGAAGATATCCGACCTGATGCTCGAGGCTCTGAGGCGGTCTGCATGAGTAAAAACATAATCTCTGCCATAGTTTTGATACTAACGGCCTTTTGTCTAAGCATGCCGGCATATGCGAATGTATCCGCTGAGGCGGCCACAGGGGAAAATGCCGCGATTGCGGCGTCATACGGGAAACTGCCGATTGCCTTCGAGGCAAACGAAGGGCAGGTTGACCCGAAAGTCAAATATATTGCCAAAGGGCAGGGATATACCCTTTTTCTGACGCCTAAGGAGTTTGTGCTGAGCATGGCGGCTCACGACGGTGTAAAGGATAAGATAAAAACGGCCGCTATTCAGATAAAATTTGTCAGCACGGGCGCTAAAACGATAACCGGCGTTGACGAGCTACCGGGTTCATCCAATTACTTTATCGGAAACGACCCTGAAAAATGGCGCACCAATGTCCCTGCATATGAGAAAGTCAGATACGAAGAGATATATCATGGCATTGACCTTGTTGTTTACGGCAATCAACGGCAGATAGAATACGATTTTGTTGTCGGCCCTCACGCCGATTATAAGCAAATAGCCTTTCAGGTTAATGGGGCGAAAAGGTTAAGCGTCGATAAGGACGGCAGCCTGATAATAGCCTCAAAGGGCGGTAGTAAGATGCTCATGCACAAACCCCTTGTTTATCAGGAAACAGACGGACTAAGGCAGGAAGTCAGGGGCAGGTATTCGGTTAGCAAAGGAAACCGGGTAAGTTTCAACGTGGCCGCATATGACAAGACGAAGGCATTGGTTATTGACCCCACGCTTGCCTATTCTACATACCTTGGCGGCAGCGGCAGTTATGGCGGCGATTACGGCTATCGCATAGCGGTTGATTCCTCTGGCAGCGCCTATGTCACAGGGGTGACTGGCTCAACAGATTTCCCAACCACATCCGGTGCCTTTCAGGCTTCCCTGAAAAGTGCCTATGGCAACGTTTTTATAACAAAACTGAACTCATCCGGCACTGGCCTTGTTTACTCTGCGTACCTCGGCGGCAGCGGCAGCACCAGCTATGGTGATTATGGCTATGGCATAGCAGTTGATTCCTCCGGCAGTGCCTATGTCACAGGTGTGGCAACCTCATTAAATTTCCCAACAACATCTGGTGCCTTCCAGACTACTTTGAAAAATTCCCATGGCAATGCCTTTATAACAAAACTTAACTCATCCGGCACGGCGCTTCTGTTCTCTACGTACCTCGGCGGCACCGGTTATGGTGATTTTGGCTATGGCATAGCAGTTGATTCCTCCGGCAGTGCCTACGTGACAGGGGTGACTGGCTCAACAGATTTCCCAACGACATCCGGTGCCTTCCAGACCTCTTTGAAAACTTCCCACGGCAACGTTTTTATAACAAAACTTAACTCATCCGGTACTGCACTTCTGTTCTCTACGTATGTCGGCGGCAGCGGTTATGGTGATTCTGGCTATGGCATAGCGGTTGATTCCTCTGGCAGTGCCTATGTGACAGGGGTGACATCCTCGTCAGATTTTCCAACCACATCCGGCGCCTTTCAAGCTTCTTTGAAAAGTTCCTATGGCAATGCCTTTATAACAAAAATAAACTCATCCGGCACCGGCCTTGTATTCTCTACCTTCATCGGCGGCAGCGGCAGCAGCGGCGGTTATGGTGATTCTGGCCATGGCGTAGCAGTAGATTCCTCTGGCAACGCCTATGTGACAGGCTATTCATTATCAGCAAATTTTCCAACTACAACCGGCGCCTTTCAGACCACTTTGAAAAGTTCCTATGGCAATGCCTTTATAGCAAAACTAAACTCATCCGGCACTGCACTTCTGTTCTCTACGTACCTCGGCGGCGGCGGTAACAGCGGTAACGGTGATACCGGCTCCAGCATAGCAATAGATTCCTCTGGCAATGCCTATGTTACAGGTTATACATACTCGTCAGATTTTCCAACGACAACCGGCGCCTTTCAGACTTCTTTGAAAAGTTCCTATGGCAATGCCTTTATAACAAAACTAAACTCATCCGGTACTGCACTTATGTACTCTACGTACCTCGGCGGCAGCGGCGATAACAGCGACAGCGGTGACACTGGCTCCAGCATAGCCGTAGATTCCTATGGCAATGCCTATGTGGCAGGCTTTACATACTCGTCAGATTTTCCGACGACGACCGGTGCCTTTCAGACCTCTTTGAATAATTTGACAAGCAATGCCTTTATAACAAAGTTACAATTTTCATCCTCCACCTATTCACTGAGCGTGAGCACATCGGGAAGCGGCACAGTCATATCCTCTCCATCGGGAATAAGCTGCGGCTCAACCTGTTCAGCCTCATATACTGCCGGTACATCCGTAACGCTTACGGCAGGTGCAGCCTCCGGATATTCTCTTTCAAGTTGGTCGGGGTGCGATTCATCGAGCGGCACTACCTGTACCGTTACTATGTCGTCGAACAAGTCTGTATCGGCTGCATTTACATCGCTTGGATTATCAGACAGTGCAACAACCGCCTGTGCGGCAATTAATGCGATATACGGCGAATATGCCTCGTGGTTTGGAATAACATCCGGCAACATATACTCGCTGGCATCCGGCTCCTCTACATACTATGTCCAATGGTACACAAATGGCGCTGCACTTGTTGCAGGGACAGATGGAACTCTTTATACTTATTATAACGGTACCTGGTACAATTTAGGGATAAGCTGGCAGCGATTAGGTAAGGCAACCAGAGAGATTACCGCAATTTATAATCAATATGCGTCGTGGTTTGGGACAACATCCGGAAGCATATATATTGAGACGTCCGGCTCAACTACATACTATGTCCAATGGTTTACCAACGGCGCCGCCCTTGTAGCCGGAACAAACGGCTATATGTACACGTACTATAACGGTCAGTGGTACGGGTTAGGGGTAAGCTGGACGACGCCCACTCCGTAAGGGATTAAGTCCGGTACGTAGGCCCTGCCCTTGAGGGAGCGCATATGTCCCCATCTCTCGACGACGAGACCCGATGCCGTCTCTATCCGGCTATGCCTTTTGCCATGTTTGCGCGGGGTTTGCGTTAGAGCTATGATGTACTCATCATGATAGGAACCCAGAAGCTGCGTGAGGTCTGGATGTACCGGTCCGCTCCAAGCAATGCCGAATACGATGCCCTCAGGCGAAATAAATTCATGAATGGCGGTTTGTCCAGACTTGATTTCAGCAACCGTGTAACCATCGAACACCATCTGCCGCACTGGCTGGTTCGCCCCCGAAAGGGCCTTTCTATCGGCCTCAACCGAATCGACGGAGCCTCCAATTGTGGCGCTAACCCGCTGTGAGGGCAAAAAAACAGCCGCTATCACCACTAATACTATTAACAGCGCTAATCTTTTCATTACCGAACTGCCTCTAATGCCGTCTGCAGACATTTCAACCTCCTGAAATATACAAAATCGCGCTTCAATAGGCAACGTATGGACCAGTGCCCAGACTGGATTTGCTGCCGTCCATTCCATAATAAACGCTCCGTCCAAAGAAGAAAGGCAGCCCCCAGTCAAATTCCCCCGAATCATCTCCGCCTAGTTCGACAAACACGTTGTTGTTTGAATTGAAAAGAGTGCTGGCATTACCTATCTGGAACGAGACGGTACCGCTTGGAGAGCCGTTAATTCCCTGATTGGTTGCCGTAAAGCTCTTTGTTGACGTAGGACAGTAAAAACTGGACGCATTTGAAGAAGAGCTGCAGTCCGGCAAGCTGCTTGTGGAAGGGGACTTAAAAAATAAACCGTTTGAGCCGCTGTCTATAAAGCCGTTGGCGGCGTATGAAACACCGTTGAAGGTTGTGTTGAAGTCCGCATACTGGTCTGTTGGATAGACGGTTAGCGTGGATGGCGGCGTGTTATTGGACTGAGTGCCGATGCCAAGCACAAGGGAGCCGCTTACAGAGGCCACACCGCCCAGAGCAACGGACGGGAGCTGCACTATATAGCCATTGTTGTCCTGCGACAAAAGCGCTATCGGGTTTTGAACCTGGCTTGAGAGGGTAACGGACGTGCCGCTGCACCTGTTCCCCGCGCATGAGTAATACAGCTGATTATTGGCGCTATTCACGCAGTCCGAACCACAGTCCTGAGGACTAACGTTGACGCCCAGTATCCCGTTGAAACCAGCCTCTTGCGGGCTTGTATCCACATATGGATTTTGGCTTAGAATACAGCCGGAAGACCCGCCGGGAATGCCGCTAAAGGTAGAATCAAAACTGGAATCGATAACATGTACCGGAACCGTAACGGCAGATTCGCCCCCAAGCTTGACGCTCGCCGTGGCAACATAGCCCCAATCGGCAGAACCGTCTCCATACCCATAGCACTCTGCAAGCGTTCCGGAACTTACGGTTACCGGCGTGAGAGTAACACTAAGAACCGATTTAAATATCCGCAGGCCAGTACTCATAGTATCTAACAGGATATCGTTTATTGTCTGGCAGGTTGAGGTGCCGGGGGTACAGACCGTAACGCTGACACACGGTTTGTTGGGATAGCCTTGCGAATTGGCCGCTGAACACAGAGAGCCGTTTACCGTAACCGAAAGCACGTTACCTCCCGACGAAGGTGATGGCGTTGGCGTGGGTGTGGGCGTAGCTGTCGGCGTTGGGGTAGGCGTTGGCGTGGGTGCCGGATTCGTCCAGCTCAACCCTAAGGCGTACCACTGGCCATTATAATACGTATACATGTTGCCGTCTGTTCCGGCAACAAGGGCAGCGCCGTTGGTGTACCATTGGACATAGTATGTGGCTGAACCTGATGTTGCAATATAGATACTCCCCGATGTTGTCCCAAACCATGAGGCATATTGGCTATAGACTGTAGAAATCTCTGTAGCCGCCTCACCTAATGTCTGCCAATTCATCCCTAAATCGTACCACAGGCCATTATAATACATATACATATTGCCGTCTGTCCAGGCAACAAGGGCAGCGCCGTTGGTAAACCATTGGGCATAGTATGTGGCCCCGCCGGATGCTGCCGTCTGTATGCTTCCCGATGCCGAACCAAACCACGAGGCATATTGATTATAGATTGTGGTGATTGCCTCAGCGGCGGTTGCCTGAGTTGCAGCTGAGGAAAATACATCGGTAGCAGCTAACGCGCTAAGGCAAGAGATTGCTAATACAAATACTATGACTGTTACCAGCGATTTATTAAGTTTAATGTTACTCATGGTTCAATTCTCCCTGTGGTGAACACTGAAGACAGATACGGCCAGCCTATCCCCTCTCAGTATTATTATGAAATAATGTATGAGTCGAATGCAAGACAATTAATAATCGAATACTGAACTGTATTGCAGCTCGCAGGCTGGAATGACAGAAAGCGGGGCTTTGGGTCTGCTGTCTTTCTGCGATGGACAATCCGGGTTAAAGTTTCAACGAATAATAACCGAAGAGTCATTATCAACCAGAGTCGGTTGAAACAGCAGGCGTTCAGAATAACAGGGAGGTTACTATGTCAAGTACCGGAAACGTTGCATCAGGCGCTGTAAATGCGGCTACAATTGCCTCAACAGCACCCCCAAAGAAAGACGAGACTGAAACATCTGATCATAAAGCGAACTCAACAGGTTCATCTACAGTTGTATCTAAAGGAGACACTGTCCAGCTTTCAAGTGCTGCTCAAGTCCGAAATCTACTACAACAGGGACTTTCGGCATCACAGATTGCCCGTAAACTTGGTATAAGTATCAGCAAAGTCAACGGCTATCTCGGTTCCAATGCTAATACCACCACAACAACACAGCCAAAGAACACAACAGAAGAATCAACCGAAACCCCGGCTATGAAATCAACGGAAGCCGCTTAACCTCGATAATACAGGGTCACTTCAACACTGGACAAAAGGATTATTTTTTTCCAGTGTTGAGTAGCACTGTTAAGAAAGCTGTGTATTTCCGCTAAGGTCAGACAAGCAATGATCCTTCCGCTTTACGCTTAATCGCTTGCTGTCAGCCTTCGACGAAGTGCCCTGCAAACTGGGAATTATTGTGGATTATCCCTTTTTCTCTTCGGAATCCCAACCCGCATGGCTCGTATGAGAAAAATACGCCGGCCTGGTATAATCTCCCATCATCATCCTCGGGAAATCGGGCATACTCCTGATATACGCTTCGATACGCGCCATATTCGCCGTCATTAGACAGGACAGTCCTTCCGGTTTTATCTACGATTGATACGTTCTGCCCTTCACGTCCAAGTGTCTTCTTTCCTACATATGTTCTGCCTGCCAACGGCTTTAAGGATGTCTCAAGCAGCAATGGATGCCCGCGGTACATATCCCACATGATCTTTAATAACCCCTTTGACTGAAACAAGAGCGCGTATGGGGGGTTTAGTAAGACGGCCTTTTCATTTCTCAGCACATCGGTCAGAATTGCCGCAAGGTCAGGTTCGTAGAGGCTTATGAATTCGTATGGCAGGAGCTTAAACCAATAGTCGTACCTATAACTGCGCTCAGAGTCTTTTAAGAATATTCCCTCGTTGTTTGAGAAAAACACCTTATCGACAAACTCGAAATCCGTAATAAAACCCGCCTCCAGCGCGGTCTCCTCTATAAGCCGTGCCGTGTTTTCGTCTTCGGGGAAGTCATCGAGCGACGAGAACAAGGCGCGGGGAATATCGCGGGAACTGCCGGTTAAATCCGGTGAGAAGTTAGGATTAAGCCCCCTCAATCTTATAAACGATTCCTTCAGCGCCTCGTACAACGAATTAAACTGCATGGTCTCGTCCATTTTGTTGTGTCTGAGGAGCATCCACTGGATGATTGCCGTCTCAAAAATAAGGGAGGGCGTGTCGGCGTTAAACTCGATAAGTTTTATTGGGATTCCATCGAGGCCGCCGGCAAAATCGAATCTTCCCATGAGATGAAAATGCCGTTCATCCTCCCATGTCTGTTCAATCATAGGAATGAGGGATGCGTCGATGTCAAGCAGATGGTAGAGGCGGTTGTCTATGGCGAACTGTGCCGCGTGGATAAACATATCGTAGAGTTCTTCGGCGGCATTGTAATAATGTTCTCCCTCGGTCTCTGTTATGCAAACAAGTTCATCGGCAATGGAGGGCGCTGAGCCAGGCGTCTGGTACCATGTATAACCAACTTCGTTGTAAATGCCTTCATGGATGGGATTTATCTTTATCAATTTCACAGGGATTTCTTAACCTGAGGATCTGCCGAAAAGCCGTGAAAAGAAACCGCCCCGTTTCACGCTGGTACCGGCGGTGCCATAAGATTCTCTGCCGCCATATCGACCGCCATATCTGCCGCCTTTTGAAGCACCGCCTCCTAAGGAAACTGACGGTATGTCGTCACGTCCGGTTTTCTGCGTAATAATGTCCTTCTTCGCAAGCGTCTGCCTGTAGATACTATCGTTGGCATAGACATGAGACGAGATGAAAGATGTCCTGCCGAGCATGTATCCAAACAGCCCGGAGGCAAGCACAGTATCGAGACCAAGTCCAAAATCATTAGGGGCTTCTCTGGCCATCGTCTCCGCCCGTTGTTGTGGGATTATCTCAACTGAACCGTCTATGTGAGTTACCATAACGCCGGAACACTTACATGGCACTTCGCTGACAATCTTAAACTGTCCTCGTTCGACTTCCTGAACCTCTGTAAGGACGCCGTATTTCTGCAGAGGCGTGGCAGTGTTTGCAAACTGCGGGGGACAGTCTTTCAATTCCGGCGAGCAGCCCGATGTTGCTAACAAGGCATTAGCGATAAAAAATATCCCGCCGACAGACGCAGTCTTAATCTTCTTATACATCTTACATCATCCTGTCACATAACCTGCCCAATGACAATGGCAACCGACAGAGAAATAGCCTCGACCACTATCACGGCGGCGGTATTGCGGTTTTTTATCTGCACGGACAGGGTAGTCTTTGGGAGAAAGATATAATTGGCCGCCTTCTGGATGAGCAACAAAAAGGCCAGCCCCATTAAGGCACTGATAAAAAAGGATATTATCCCACGTCCCCAGCCAATAAAATCCCCCGACACACTCGACCTGAGAATCACCGCATAGGATATGATAACCCCTGAGAGGACAATTCCGGCGCTCAGGTTACCGCCTTCAATCTCATCTTTAATGCCGATATGGTAAACTTTCTGCGTTATAAGAAACGCGCCCGCCAGGACACACTGCGCGAGTATGAAAAACCCTATAGCGGATAGGAATCCCCCGCCCCCGCCTGAAAGTACCCCATTGAGAACCAGCCCCGACGCCAGATAAATCCCGCACTCAACCAGTCCCACAGCGGCGTTGCCTTCTCCGATGAGCTTGCTGTGGTCTATCCCCTTAAGAAACAGGTACCTGTTTATGTAGTGAGAGAGAAAGAACAGCACAGTAACAAGCGCCCCCGTGCAAAAGAACGACAGGACGTCTGTCAGCGTTGTCTCAGTCCCGAGTACGCCGGACATTGCGACGGCCATCCCAAAATAGTGGCCAAAACGCCACAGCGCCACGGCAGAGTTGCCACCCTTTTCCACCGCGTCGTCATCGTCAAACTTCGTAAGAAAGTCGGCCGTCTTTTTCGAGATAAAAAGGAAAAAAACAACTATCAGTATATCTATCAGGTCATACAAATACTTTTCCATAAACTATCCCCTTTCTGAAGTCATCCTTCGACAGGCTTCATCCTTCGACAGGCTCAGGATGCCGCCGCTGCCCTCTCCAGATGCCGCTGCCCATTCGTATAAGCTACCACATCGTGGCTGTTTCAGTCAAACTCAGGGTCTGCCAGTTTTTTTTGGCTCTTCGTTGTTAAAATAATTGTATGTTATGTTAGAATAGCTTTCATTGGGAATCTGGTGATTAATGGCATCATACATTAAAGAAGAGATAAAGGCGGGCATTGTAATAGCAGCGACCCTCCTGATTGTCAGCTTATTTGTAATTTTGGTAAGCGGAGGACGATTCGGGACCAAGTACGACATCTATTACGTCAAACTCATGGATGTTGCCGGTATCGACGTAGGCTCTCAGATAAGATTGGGAGGCATGAGAGTCGGCAAGATTACAAGTATAATAATCCCCGGCAATGCCAAAGAACCCTTAACAGTAGTCCTTGGTATCAATAAGGGCACAAAATTCTATAAGGGGACGAGGGCGATAATATCACAAATAGGTTTTGTTGGTGAAATATATCTGGCACTTTCTCTTGGCGATGTCGCCGAGGAAAAGATAGAACCAGGCTCAACGATACCATCGGAGGATAGTGTGCAGTTTGCGGATTTACTGATAAAACTGGCCAAGGCAACAGAGAAACTCGATCAACTGCTGGTTGATGTCGATGCGGTATTCAGCGAAAAGAACCGGAAACAAATCGGCGACATCCTCGTCAACACAAACAATGCTACCGCAACCGCCAAGGTTGAAATGCAGAATATCTCCCATTCACTGACAAAGACATTTTCGGAAATGGAAGCAGTCATGAAAGAACTCAACGAGATATTAAAAGGCAATAAGGGCGAAATAGCAGCCCTGTTAAAGACCACAACAGAAGAAATCCACGAAATTGGAGAAATGGTTAAGGCATTTGAAAAGACATCCTATTCGCTGACCAAGACTTCTGATTCTATAAACAGAGTATTTGACGACCAATCGCAAAACATGACCGAGGTGATGAAAAACGTAAACACGACGTTAGAAGACCTGCAGGGTGTCTTGCAGGAAATTAAAAACAAGCCCTGGAGCATAATATATAAGGACAGTGAAAATGAATAAAAAAATGTCGATACCACATTTGGGCACTCCGTCCCCGCTTACAGCGAAGGTGTTTAATTTCTTGCCGCATCTTCTTATGATACTTCTGGCCGCCGTTATGATAGCGGCTGTTTTTTCGTGTGCAACGATGCCGGATTCAAAGATATACAGCCTTGACATACACTATGACATGACTAACAGGGTCGAACTCAGTCCGGATATCCCAATAATCATCGTAGTCGATTCGCCTCGTTATCTATCTCAGGCATTTCTGGCCGTCAGGTCGTCTCCCTACACGCTGACGATTATGAAATACTCGAAATGGCAGTCGCCGCCGTCAACCATGGTTGCCGAAGAGCTGAAAAAGGCGTTGTATTCAATAGGATTTTTCAGGGACATACGCATATCTTCAGTTGCGAGGCAAAACTTTTATTCTCTGAAGACAAACCTTACGAGGTTTGAGCAATCTGATGAAGGTACGGCATTGTATGGCATATTGTCTCTCGATGCGGACTTGCTGTCACCCGAAGGGGAAAATCTCTGCCACAACACGTATTCGAAAAAAATCAAACTCAACGGTTCAGGGGATTACTCAGCCCTTGCGGAGGGCCTCAGCGCTGCGCTGAAAGAGGTAATGGATGAGATTCGCACCTCGACCGCTAAAGCTATTACCGAAAAGGAATCAAAAAAGTAGTCATTAGCCTAAGCCTTTGATGCCTCCTGACTATTTGCAGTCACCCTTAGATTTTGCACTTTGGGCAATTTTGCATAATCCAAGTTTGCACGCACTGGCAAAATCACGGCAGCCATTTGCTTTATCGCCAAGCTTCATATAAGCAAGTCCACGGTTATCATATGCCTCGGCATAACTCTGGTTAATCCTTATCGCCTCGGTATAGTTTACAATAGCCTTTTTGTAATCTTTCAAGTCCCCATATGCACTCCCCATGTTGTAATAAGCCACTGCCTCCTTAGGGTCAATCCTGACAGCCTGGGTAAAATCTGCAATAGCCCGTTTGTAGTCCTTTTTACCTTTGGCATAGAGCTGTCCGCGGTTGGTGTATCCCCAGACAAACTTAGGGTCAGTCTTTATGGCCCTGGTGTAGTCGGCGATGGCCTTGTCGAAATCCATCTTCCTTTCGTATGCAAGTCCACGGCTGTAGTAGGCACTGGCGTCTTTAGGGTCAATGCTTATGGACTTGGTGTAGTCGGAGATAGCCCTGTCGTGGTCATTTTTCCCTTCATAAGCATGTCCACGGTTGAAGTATGGCGCCGATGATTTCGGGCTAATCTTTATTGCCTCGGTAAACTCGGCAATTGCCTTGTCATAGTCCTTTTTGGCTATATACTCATTTCCCAGATTGAAATGCTTTTCGGCAGAGTCACCGGCGAATACCATTTTAAATGGCAAACAAACAACCAAAGTTAAGAAAATAGCGGCGGCACTGATTCTGAACATCGAGTGAAACATATTCTTATTCCCTCCATTTATGTATATAACTGTTTGTGATTCATTTTATAATGAACGCTTCAAAAAAAGCGGCTTACCATTATAGCTTATTTAGTTTGCTCTCCGAAACATGATTATTTATTCAGGAGAAGACATACCGCCGCCTTATATCAACCCAATATCGTTTTTGGGCACCCAGCCGGCCTTGCCGTCAGGCCTTCTTATCTTGTACCACTGGTCGCCGGCGTCTATTACCTCTACCTTCATCCCCTCGTATAGGGTAAAAAATACCGTTGCCCTCTCAAATGGTTCGTATCTGGCCTCCACTTTTTCTGCCAACACCACGGACTGCCCGCTGCTCACCCGTTCGTAAAATACCCAGGACGATATTATCAATAATACCGCCGCTGCCGATATTGCAATGGTGGACGATCTTCTTATTCTTTCGACGAATATTCCGGTTGTGACAACGGCAAATATCAGCACATACAATAATAATAAAATAATCGTCAGCGCGTCTGTCGTAAGCGGGTTATAGGCCTTGTCCAACTGGCGGTTTAACCACGGCCTTGCCCCGGTGCTTTGCCGGTTCTTTATCAACGATTCGGCAAACTCGTAATTTGCCCTTAAATCGTCATCCGCAGGGATCAACCTCTTTGCCTTTTCGTAATATAGTACCGCATATCCAATGTTGTTCTTTTTTAAGAAGCAGTTGCCCATATTATAATAGAGATTGCCGCTTTCATAGCCCTCTTGTATCAGCTTATAGTACTCCTTTATCGCCTCGTCATATTTCCCCCCGATGTAAAACGCCGCAGCATTTTTAAACGCGTCAGCGGTCATATCCGCGGATAACGGCGCGGCAAATGCAAGCGCTAAAATAACGGACAAGGCCACGCGTGCCGCTGTCTTCACAACCGTATCCTTTCCATTTGGTCGATAAAGTCCTCGAGGTTTTTGAACGTCCTCTGCATCTCAGGCATTCCCATCCCACCGCGGGCGTATCGCGTCATGTCGCACATCCTGAAAATATCTTTCAGCGTCTCCGTCTCCAGACCCTTTTGCTCCAACATAGAGAATATCTTCTCGTCCATTATCTCACCCGGCGGCATGTGAAGTTTATCGCCCAGGTAATCATAAATAGTCTTATGCACGGCGTCGTAGAACTCCTTCTCTTTTTCCATTTCAAGAAAACCTACGGCTGCCTTTAACCCCTGCTTTGCCTTCTTAGGCGCCCTCCGGCCTCTGGCATATTTTATATCGCTCTGCAGGCGGCTGCTCCTCCTGGCATATATTAGTGCCCCTATATATATCATAGGCGGTACAAACAGGAATGCCAAAAATATGGGACTGCGATAGAGAAATTGCTGTCTGTCCGATATTTTTAAGAGCACGCCCGGCCTTTCCTTTACGAACACTACGTCCTTTCCAAGTATCTCTTTTTCCACAGGGACTGTTTCACCCGCAGCCTGAGGAGGGCCGACTATCTTTGCACCGCCAACCGTGGCGGCCCCGGTTACTCTTACAGGAAACGGTCCTTTTCTTATTGTCTGATAGGCCTTTTTATCGGGGTCAAAATAATTGAAGACTATCGCTGGTATTGACTGTACGGTATTAGTAAGCGGTATAACAGCCTGCTCGAAGGTCTTCGATACGTTTTTGTCCTGTTTGATCTGCGGGTCATAGTATTTTATTGGGGCAGGGTTATTTCCTTCTATATCGGGAACCGTAACGCTGTTGAAATTGCCCCTTCCGGTAACAGTCATTTTTAGTGTAACGGGGTCTCCGGTTTTCACCTCAGGGGGTGAAACGGACGCGTCTAACCCGAATGAGCCTATTGCGCCTTTATAACCCTTTGGCTTTCCCTCTTCCGGCAGCGGGAGGACTTTCATGTTCAGCGTTTCGGACTTCAACTCGATTGGCTCAGCCCTTGCCGAGTCAAAGAAATTACTAAAGAAATCATCGTCAAAGGCCCCGCGCGGTAAATTGCCGCGGCTCGCCCTGACCAATATATTGCACCTTAACGCGGCCGGCCCCAGCTTTAACGAGTTCGAGGCCGAGGGCGCAAAAGCCGTCGTAGTAAACTCGACCGTATCGTATATCTGCCCGTTTATAGTCTCCCTCGCCTGAACAGGTTTATCAAAATTGCTCACCGAAAACCCACTGTCTGCCATCTGCGGAAAGCTCACCTCGCGCACTGTAATATCCCTGACGAAGAGTTTTACCCTGACGGTGAAGATTTCATTTACATAGACAATAGTCTTCAACGGCTTAAGTGTGACAAACACCCTGTCATTAATGGCCATTGGAGAGTCTTTGGGAGGGGTTTGCTGCCCCTGAGGCGCAGGCGCTGTGGGATTATTGGCAGATGGGGCACTGTTACTGTCAACGACACTAACCATTATCTCATTCGACGTATAGGTCTTACCGTCGTGTTCATGTGTAAATGGACCAATCTTAAAGTCACCGGTGTTCATCGGTACTACGAAATAATTATAAGTAACGGAGCTTGACGCCGCACCGTTTATTATAGACATCCTCGTTGCCGCGCCGATGTAATTAACACTAAAACCATCCAGCTTTGGAGTTGGCGGCTGAGGCGCCCCCCTGTCGCCATTGAATATCAGGCTTAACTGCGCGCCCTCCCCTATGGCAAGCGTAGTCTTGCTGAGGGCTATCTCAAAACTTACACCAGCGGCCCACGCCGCAGGGGCCATCAGCAACCCTAATATCGACAACCCAACAATTATTCGATACACACGCATTTTATACATATCTAAAATTCATTGACCTTATATTATACACTAAATGTGGCATTGTTATTAACCCGCAGCTACCGCATTAGAAAAAAAAAGCAGAGTGGTGAGAAAGGTTTTTTACTCGAATATATCCCTGATGTTAACCTGAAGGCCATCGATGACTTTAGACGTAACAACACCTTCACTTTCGGCATACACGTACATTGTTTAAGGGGGAAAGGCTTCGTGAGAACCCTGATCTACCCGACTTAACCCAGGCATAGTAAGGTTAAAGTGCTGGCATTATGCATTGTTAGTTGATATGTAGTTAAATTTAATGCTATATTTAAGAAAATAACGTAAGGGAGTTACATGTTAATAGAATTTTCGGTTACAAATTACCGTTCGATTAACCAAAAACAAACGCTTAGCATGGTTGCCGCAAAAGGCGGCACGGCTGAAGATAAAAATACTTTCCCTACGAATATCAGCGGCTTGCCCTACCTTCTGCGCTCAGCGGTTATATATGGTGCAAACGCCTCAGGCAAAACCAACGTCATACGCGCATTAGCCTTTATGCGCTCTTTTGTTATCAATTCCTTTAGTCAGCTTAGTGAAGGGTCTTCCATTAATGTCAAGCCGTTTCTTTTTGACGCCGTAAGCGCAAAAAACCCGTCGGAGTTCGAAATTATCTTTGTAATTGACGGAACCCGTTATCAATACGGATTCTCCGTAAATGGCGCGATGATTACCGAGGAGTGGCTTATAAGTTATCCTCCGGGTAAACATCACTTATGGTTTACACGAATGTTCGACCATGAGTCCTCCGGTTACAAATGGCAATTCGGCAGAAATTTTACAGGACAAAAAAAGGTCATTAAAACTGCCACGAGACAGAACTCTCTCTTTCTTTCTACAGCTATCGCTCTTAACGACGACCAACTAAAACCTGTATATAATTGGTTTTTAAATAAACTCTTGGCTCTTTCTGATTTAAAAAGATTAGTTTACGGCAACACGATTAACTGCTATGAATCCAATCCCGGACGTATTATGTCATTTCTGAAAACAGCCGATACCGGTATCTCGGATATTAAACTAGAAAAAGAACCTATTTACCCCAATGTGCAGAAAATTGAAGGCTTGTTGCTGTCGCTTCCCGCGAATGAAATAAATGAGATAGCCAAAACATTCAAAATAGTAACAGGCATCAAAACCATTCATAACTCCGGCAATGGTCAAATAACACTCGATTTTGTAGATGACGAATCGCTAGGCACTCAAAAGATGTTTAATTTATCTGGACTTTGGCTTGACGTGCTCGACAATGGGGGCGTCCTTGTCGTAGACGAACTTGACTCAAGCCTTCATTCGCTTCTTGTGCGCCATCTCGTCGGAATATTTCATAATACAGAAACCAATCCAAAGAACGCGCAACTTATAATCAATACCCATGACACGACCTTGCTAAATCCAGATATTTATCGCCGCGATCAGGTATGGTTTACCGAAAAAGACAATTTTGGCGCCACAAAGCTATACTCTCTGGTCGAGTTTAAACCGGATAAAAATGAAAACATAGAAAAAGGCTATCTGAGAGGACGATACGGGGCAATCCCTTTTATCGGAGATTTCGAATTTTAATGGGAACGGACAACTTATTTCATAAAAATCGTAGGAAAACAGCTAAAGCCTTAGAACGCCTAAAAGACTCTCGTGAGAAGCATACAGTTATCATGATTATCAGCGAAGGTAAAAAAACAGAACCATATTATTTTGCTGAATTGATAAAACACTTGGGTCTAAACAAAGCAAGTGTTTTTATCCCCGTCAAATATGGAGGTAATGACCCCAAAAAACTCGCCGGCATGGCCAAAGAAGAGTTTGAAAATGACCCGCAAGGCTATAACCGTGTATTTGTGGTCTTTGATAGAGATACTCATACCACCTTTGCTGCGGCAATAGAGATGATAAGTAAACTTAATAAAAAACATAAAGATAAATTTAAGGCAATAATATCAGTGCCGTGTTTTGAGTTATGGCTTGTTTTGCATTTTAAGTTTACAGCCAAACCATACCAATCACTTCCGGGAGCTAAATCAGTCTGCGATTGCGTCACTGACGATTTAAAAAAACACATTCAAAACTATGAAAAGGGCAGCACCGATACCTTTAAACAAACAAAACATCTACTTGACGATGCTATAGGTAATGCAGAGAAACTTGAGAAAGACCGCAAATCGGCCGGAACAGATAATCCATCGACAAATGTGCACCACCTGATCAAATATTTACGCGAAGAGCTGGACAAATAACGACAGCCCTAAACGCACACTAAATCGTAAGGATCTTCAATGCCCTTAATCTGCTGGGATGTTTAAGTTTCCTGAGGGCCTTTGCCTCGATTTGCCTGACGCGTTCGCGGGTGATGGAAAGGTGTCTTCCAACCTCCTCAAGTGTATGGTCTCTATCGACGCCTATGCCAAAGCGCATCCTGATGACCTTCTCTTCTTTGGCTGACAGCGTACGCAGCACCTTTTGGACATATTCGGAGGCCTCGCTCTTTTCAGCGTCTGAAAACGGGGACGGGCTGTTCTTGTCGCCAATAAAATCCTCAAGCTCTGTGTCTTCGTCGCCAACTGGGGTTTGCAGGGCTATGGGGTCCTGGATTGCCCTAAAAACCTCTTCGACCTTTCTTAAGGGGACTTCGAGTTTTTGCGCGATTTCCTCGTTAGTAGGTTCCCGGCCAAGTATTTGAGTTATCTCTCTCGAGGTCTTCGTAACGCGGTTGTAGAATTCCATCATATGGACAGGGACGCGAATGGTCTTTGTCTGGTCAATCAGGGCGCGGGTGATAGCCTGCCTGATCCACCATGTGGCATAGGTGCTGAACTTAAAGCCTTTTTCATACTTAAACTTGTCAACAGCCTTCATAAGGCCGATGTTGCCTTCCTGGATTAAATCGAGCAAGGGAAGGCCTCTGCCCACGTAGTTTTTAGCGATATTGACGACAAGGCGCAGGTTTCTGGTGATAAGTTCGTTTTTTGCCTTGCTGACGAGTTCTTTCGCTTTAGAGACACGGTCCCATTTGCTTTTAAGGTCTTCGATTTTTATGCCTATCTCGGATTCAATACGTTTAGATTCGTATTTAACCTCTTTATAAAGAGTTTCGACATATTCCGGGTTAATGATATTTGTATAATTTTTTGACGATACAATCTCTGTCATGGCGTCTAACGATCCGTATGGCCTTATCTTGTTGTCATAAAGGGTTATCTGTTCAAATAGTTCATCGAGGCGCTCAAGGGTAAGCTTTAGGGCTTCCTCCGCCCGTTCGTCTTCGAGAAGGGTGTCGTCGCTGAGGTCAAGACCTGCCTCAAACCTATTGTAGATTGAGAATGAGGTGACGATATTTTTAATAATCTCCCTACCCTCTTCGAGGCTCTTGGCAAGTTCTGTCTCTTCGTCTTTGCTGAGAATAGAGATGTCGCCCATTGAATGGAAATATGCCTGAACGAGGTCTTCGGTTTTTTCGTATCCTTCTATTTCATCTTCTGCTTCCATGACAGGTGCGGCATGGTCATGGTCAACGACTTTAACCCCCATGTCCTGGAGGAGATCCATAAGATCTTCGATCTCGTCGGGTGAGAAGAACTCTGACGGCAGGGCATCGTTAATTTCGTCATAGGTCAACGAACCACGTTTTTTCCCTATACTGATTATCTCTTCAAATATATCCTTTTCTTTCATCAACAAATCTCCCGCGTACTATTATACTTTATCGGCACATTATTCGTCAGCTTAAATTTATGTAGAGCACAAGCGCGTAATATATCATAAAGCATTAATAAAAACAAGTATAATTCCAGCCCCCCGGAAATTATTTATGAACGGGGAACGGGCAAAACTGTAAAAAGGCTCAACTATCGCTGCGTGCTTTCGGTAAAAAGGTACTTGGAATTGATAAATCGTATGTTGTACAATATAACGACGACAGTAAATCGACGCTTTAAAGGGGCACTGTTAGATAATAATGGAAACAGATAAATTCTTAGACTTGCAGAAGAGGCTTCAGTATAGCGAGAAGCTCAAGGAAGTAACAAATAAAATAAACGCCGTAAGCGGTATCGACGAGATATTTATAAAAATCAAAACCGATATCGTAAACCTGTTCGAGGCCGAAAGGATAACGATATATGCCGTAGATACCGCAAAAAACGAACTATACTCGAAATACATGTCAGGCCCCGAAGTGAAGAGAATATCAGTGCCTATAACCACCACTTCCATTGCCGGCTATGCCGCTTCTACCCTCGATGTGGTGAATATCCCCAACGTTTACGACAATCAGACACTTACTGCCATCAATCCCCAGCTGCATTTTGACAGCAGATGGGACAAGCTCACCGGCTACACGACAAAACAAATGATTGCGACCCCGATACGATTTGAAAACCGCCTCTTCGGCGTCATCGAGATTATGAATAAACGTGACGGCAGTCCGTTTAACAAAGAGGACGAGAGAAATATCGTGGAAATCGCCCGCATACTTGGCATCGCCTTCCGCAATCAGGCACGTATGCTCAATACCAGGTTCAACTACCTCATACAAAGCAACATAATCACCTCAGACGAGCTTAGACGCGCCATTTCTATATCGCGAGAAATGAAGCGCGAGATTGAGAACGTCCTGATGGAGGACATGAAGGTACAAAAGAAGGATATCGGAGCGGCCCTGGGCCAGTTCTATGGGTGTAAGTTCATCGAATACTCAGGTAAGGTTACCCTTGACAGGGAATTGGCAAAAGGGCTTAACCTGAGTTATTTAAAGAAATATTTCTGGGTGCCACTCTGCAAATCTGCCAACGGCGTAGTCATAGCTGCGGACAATATCAACGACATGAAGATTTCTGAAATCAAGGGCCTTATAAAGGCTGACCACTATGAGTTTCAAATTGCCCTCAGGGACGATATATTAAAATTCATACAATCACTCGAAAAGGCAGAGGTTGAGGGACGCGCCTCTGTAACGGAAATACTAAAAGAACTTGACGTCAAAGAAGAGACGGCAATCGATATGAACAGCGCCGACCTCGACGAAAACGCCAGCGCCATCGTAAAACTCGCAAACCAGATAATCGTTGAGGCATATGAAAGGGGCGCCTCAGACATACACATCGAGCCGACTATGCTGAAAAAACGCGTCGATGTCCGCTATCGTATTGACGGCGCGTGTATAAAACACCTTGAGGTACCCTATAACTACTCGTCCGCCCTTGTGTCGAGGCTCAAGATAATGTCAAGCCTCGATATCTCGGAGCGGCGGCTTCCACAGGACGGCAAAATAAAGTTCCACTACAAGAATAACGCCCTCGAACTACGCGTGGCCACGCTGCCAACGGTAGGCGGCGAGGGCGTGGTAATGAGAATCCTTGCCGCAAGCCAACCCCTGCCGCTCGATACCTTATCCATCTCGGAGAGAAATTATAGGGAACTCATAGGAATAATCACTAAACCCTATGGCCTGGTGCTCGTCGTAGGCCCTACCGGCTCCGGTAAGACAACAACGCTGCACTCCGCCCTCGGCTACATAAACAAACCTGAAACGAAGATATGGACAGCCGAGGACCCTGTGGAAATAACTCAGTACGGTTTATGCCAGGTCGAGGTGAAGCCTAAGATAAAATTCGATTTCGCAAGGGCAATGCGCGCGTTTTTAAGGGCAGACCCCGACGTAATTATGATTGGTGAAATGCGAGACGCCGAGACCGCCGCAACCGGTATAGAGGCCTCCCTGACCGGTCATCTCGTCTTCAGCACCCTGCACACAAACAGCGCCTCGGAGACCATTACGAGACTGATTGATATCGGGCTTGACCCGTTTAACTTTGCAGACGCCATATTAGGCGTCCTCGCACAGCGGCTCGTTCGCACACTTTGTAAGACCTGTAAAGAACCCTATCATCCGGCTAAAGAGGAATTCGAAGACCTCGTTGAACTCTACGGCAGACAGTTTTACCCGGAACTGAAGATTCAATATAGCGATAAACTCACGCTCTACCGCGCGAAGGGCTGTGAACAGTGTAACGCCACGGGCTACAGGGGCAGGGCCGGAATTCACGAACTCCTCACCGGCACGCCCGCTATCAAGAAGCTGATACAGCAGAAGGCCCTTATGGAGAAAATCAGAGACCAGGCAGTTGCCGACGGCATGAGGACCCTGTTTCAGGACGGCATTGACAAGGTGTTAAAGGGAATGACCGACATCTCGATGGTTAGAAGGGTCTGCATGTAATGTGCGTGAAGGGGATGGTGAATTTAGGGGCAATTCTCATATTGTAAGAATGACTTGGATTGATATATAATCACTGAGTGTCGTTATTCTAATCGAGAGGTACTATGATGGTTAAAAATGATAAGTGGATAAAGAAAATGGCTGAAAAGGGTATGATTGAGCCTTACAGCTTCGAGCAGGTGAGCAAGGGTGTCGTTTCCTACGGCGTCAGTTCATATGGTTATGACATGAGAATCGCCGATGAATTTAAAATCTTTACTAACATCAACACTACTATTGTTGACCCAAAGGCCTTTGACCCAAAAAGTTTTGTGGATTTCAAAGGCGATGCCTGCATTATCCCCCCAAACTCATTCGCGCTCGCGTTCTCCGTGGAATATCTCAGGATTCCCCGCGATACACTCGTCATCTGCCTCGGTAAGTCAACATACGCGCGATGCGGGATTGTAGTTAATGTTACTCCGCTTGAGCCTGAATGGGAAGGACATGTTACTATCGAAGTCTCAAACACTACCCCGCTGCCCGCGAAGATTTATGCCAACGAGGGTATTGCCCAACTCATCTTCCTGGCCGCCGAGGACGTCTGTGAGGTCTCATACAAAGATAAAACAGGTAAATATCAGTCGCAGACAGGGATTACGCTGCCTAAGATTTAGGACAGCGGCATATCGGCACGGGATTATCCCCATTGAAAGACTATCTCTGTCCCGATAAAGGCTGCTTTGAGGCGGTTTGCCGCAATAGCGGTCAAATCGCACCCGTTTATAAGGAAATCCCCTATTATCGCCCCGCAGATTACTATGACGTGCTCAAGGGCAAGAATTCATTTCTCCTCGAAAGCATAAAAGGTCCATATAATATTGCGAGATATTCATATATCGGCTTCGACCCGTATTTGATATTAACGGCACGCGACGGCATTGTCGAGGTAGAAACTGTATCCCCGGACAAGACCGGCAGGAGTGTCTCTCTCAAAAGCCCGTTAGGCAGGTTGAGGGAACTCATCGATGCGTATCCGCAGCAACTATCAACCGGGCTGCCGCCGTTTCAGGGCGGGGCCGCTGGCTTAATCAGTTATGACTTCGTAAGGTATTTCGAAAAGATCACCAATACGGCCATCGATGATCTGAAAATCCCCACGGCACACTTTTTAATTATCGATAAGCTGCTCGCGTTTGACCATAAGGAGAGGAAGGCATGGATTGTCGTCTGCCCTGCAGCGCGGGAAACCAAATTCGGCTTTAACTCAATCGGCACAAACTGGCAGGATTACTACGACCAAGCCGCAGAATTTATCAACGAGTATTCAAGCATACTTAAAGGCGTAAGGGACTCCGGCAGACCCGATACACTGCTCAATTCATCACACGGCAGTGTGGAGATCCTGCACAATATGTCAAAGGCTCAGTACATGGCAATTGTCAGGCGTACGCTTGAGTATATCAGGGCGGGGGATATTTTTCAGGCCAATCTGTCTCAGCGCCTGTCTGCCGAAATAAGAAATGCCTCCCCGTGGGATATTTATAAGGTGTTGTCATCTATAAATCCATCGCCGTTTGCGTGCTATTTTGATTTTGGAGATTACCATATCGTAAGTTCATCGCCTGAGCGCCTCGTCAGCGTCGAAACAAAAAGAGCTTCAACAGGCGAATATAAATCGGTAGAGACGAGGCCGATTGCCGGGACAAGGCCGCGGGGCAGGGATGTGCGCGAAGATGAATTGATGAGGGCTGAACTACTGTTAAACGAAAAGGAGCGGGCCGAGCATATCATGCTTATCGATCTGGAGAGAAATGACCTCGGAAGGGTATGCGAATATGCGACAATTGGCGTTGACGAGATGATGATTACCGAGGAATATTCACATGTTATCCACATAGTATCTAACATAAGGGGGCGGCTCAAAGAGGGCAGGGACTGTTTTGACGTTATCAGGGCTGCGTTTCCCGGGGGCACGATAACCGGCGTGCCAAAGGTCAGGTGCATGGAGATAATCGACGAACTTGAGCCGGTAGCCAGGGGGCCATATACCGGTTCTGCCGGTTATGTGGGGTTTTCGTCGAATATGGATTTAAATATAATCATACGCACGTTTGTCATAAAGGACGGCATGGCATACGTTCAGGCGGGTGCGGGAATAGTCGCGGACTCAGACCCCGAACGTGAATATTTCGAGACGCTGAAAAAGGCCGAGGCTCTAATCAGGACGATTAAGACGGCTGCCCGTTAAGAGCTGAGAGGCTTAATGGCATCAGAGCCAAGCGCCTTTAGTACGCCCCTGACTTTATCACAAGAACGGGAGCAAAAGGCGAAAGAGGCTTGAAAACACTAAAGAGGAAAAGCGGCAAGACCGCTGTGCAGATTGTAGAGAACTACAGACGGGCCGATAGTGTCATACAGAAGATTATAAGACATTTGGGACAGGCGGCCAATGATAAAGAACTTGAAGAGCTTAGGCGGTTAGCCCATGCCATTATGGAAGATCTCATTGAAGAGCGCCAACCGTCGCTGCCTCTGATGAGGCCGGAGAATTTTAAAGCGGCTCAACCCACAGAGGATACGGTAAAAATAAGTAATCTTCGTGAGGAACAGCGCGTAATAGATGGCATAGGGGATGTATTTGGCAAGCTGTTCGATGACTTGGGGTTTGGACGATTGATACGGGGGACAAAGACAAACGCTGTATGGAACGAGACACTTAAGGCATGTGTACTTGCACGGCTGGCAAATCCGTCGAGTAAGCGAAGGACAGCCGCGTTGCTTGAGCGTGATTTTGGCATTAGGATACCGCTTAACAGAATATACCGGCTGATGGATTATATTGCCAAACATGAAGAGTTGATAAGACAGCAGGTGTATCATAAAACTATGGGTTTATTTCAGGACGGGCTTCAAGTACTCTTTTTTGACGTAACGGCATTGTACTTCGAGTCATTTGAAGAGGACGGCCTAAGAAGGTTCGGGTTCAACTGTAAATTCAAAGAGACGCAGGTAATGCTTGCGTTAGTTACAACGACGAGTGGTTTACCGGTAGATTATCTCCTGATGCCCGGGGATACGAGCGAGGGTTCGACGCTGATAGAATGGTTAACGGAGTTTAAGTTAAGACATAAAACACAGGTGAGACTTATAGCAGACAGGGCGATGTTCAGTGAAAAGAATCTTGAAGCGATGGAGGGAAGTGGGGTCAACTATGTAGTGGCTGCAAAACTAAGGGGTATGCCTAAGGATATAAAAGAAGAAATCCTTAGTGAGGAGGGCTACCGGATAACTGTGGTGGAAGGACAATTGCAATGGTATAAGGAGGTATGTTACAAGAACCGGCGGCTTATCGTGAGTTTCAGCGCGGCACGTGCCGGCAAAGACGCCTCAGACCGTAGCCGGCTGATAGAGCGGTTGATGAAAAAGCAAAAAAACGGCAGGTTGAAGATAAAAGAATTGATAGGCAATCGTGGCACGTCAAAATACATACGTGTGATGGAAGAGAGTATCGGGTTAGACACTGGCAAAATCGAAGCCGATTCCTTATGGGATGGTATCCATGGCGTGATAACTAATGCCCTGCCAGAGCGGGAAGCGGCAGAATTACTTACAGCCTACAGGGGGTTATGGCAAATAGAGGAGGCGTTTCGGGTACAGAAACACGACTTAAAGTTTCGACCTGTATTTCATTGGAGCCCTGGCCGAATACGCGCGCACATTGCAATCTGCTACATAGCCTATGCTATTGCCAAACAGGCATTGAATCGTTTGGAACTCCGGCAAATTCCTATGAGTTTCGAGCGTCTGCGAGATGAACTGCTTTACGCTCAATCGAGCATCTTACTAGACATTTCATCGAAGAAACGCTATGCTATTGCATCCAACGTTACCGAGCTTCAGAGGAGTATCTATCAGACCTTTGGACTGAAACGCACTGCTGCCGCCCGTAATCTCTCTCCCTGAATATCCAATTTGCCATCCACTACTGAAAACCAAGTGTGTAGTGCCTCCATGCCAGGACTCTTTTCTTTTATTTCAACTACTTACGTATCGGAAGTGATAAAGTCGGGAGCGTAAAAAAGTCCCATCGCTTGTGAATTTCTCTACCCTGCCGCCATTTGTGTCGGTAACATAAACATACCCGCTGCTGTCAACCGCTATACCGTAAGGCCCATTATGAAACTGGCCGTCTCCCGCACCATAGCTGCCCCATTTTGTAAGAAACTTAAAGGTTTCCTGAGATGAATTGTCCTGCGCGGCATATGAGGTTGACGTTAAACTACTTACTATTAACAACAGTATAGCCCCGAACATTAAACACACTTGAAATAAACGGCCTGTAAAATCCCTCATTGCTCATTCTCCCGCAAGTTTACTGTAGAGTGAAATCTACTAATCCGATTCAGAATCAGAGATATGTCTCTGCATTACATGATATAATAATTAAACCATTTAAGGATTATTTTTGTAAAGATACCTCAACCCCTAAAACCGATATAGAAAAGCAAAAAGAGGTAAAAGCCCCCGTGCTTTAAGGGTTGCAGATGATATGAAACAACACTGAAATGGCGGCCTTTAGACCGCCATTCACAAACTATGGTATTGTCCTATACCCGCTATTTATTTCCATGTGTACCCCATCATATTAGTCCAACCAGCGCCATTGACGGGGTAGTAATACATTTTCCCATCCGCTCCGGCTAAGAGACCTGTACCTGTCGAATAAAATTGGACATAGTATGTGTCGCCGCTGCTTGTGTCAGTAGCCATAATTATGTCTCCCAACGGCTCTCCAAAATATGAGGCGTATGCGTTATATATAAAGTAAGTCATCGCGGTTGCCTTAGCAAGGTCGTCGCTTGTCTTCCAACTTTCTGGAAAATAGAACCACCGCCCATTATAATAATAAGACATCGACCCGTCTGGAGTTGCCTCAACTACCGTTCCATTCGAATAAAATTGCATATAATATGTGCCACTTGTGCCGCTAACCTCAAGCACGCTCGAGAAAACAGGCGACCCGGTTGTCCAGATCGAAGACCAATATTTATTATAAATTGCGCTAATCCAGTCGCCGGCCAACTGATAGTCTGATACTGCCGTTGTAAATGCGACAGTTACAGACTTATTCGCATTCATTGCGACAGTGCATTGATTGCTATATTTAGAATCACACCCTGACCAGCTTGAAAAAGAAGAGCCTGAGTTTGCAGTTGCCGTCAGCGTTACAGATGTGCCTGAAGTATATGCCGCAGTGCCCGTGCTGCCGCTCCATGATATTGTCCCCGAACTCGCAGTTACAGTGCCTGAACCCGTGCCTGATGTGGTTACAGTCAGGTTATAGGTGCTGGAGACAGTTACAGGCGTGAATTTCGAGATTCGCTCGGCATCCCTATCGGAAACATAAACATTCCCGCTGCTATCTACTACTACAGCGACAGGTCCTGTCATCTGGCCGCTCCCGGAACCGGAGCCGCCAAATGTTGTAACAAAAGTCCCATCGCTTGCAAATTTCAAGACTCTTCCATTTCCATAATCGGCAACATAGACAGCCCCGAGGCTATCTACTGCCACGCCTATTGGATCTGAAAACTGGCCATTTCCGGTACCGGTGCTGCCAATATTTTTTACAAAAATTCCAGTGCTGGTAAACTTCTGAAGTGTTTGATTATTTACATCGACAACATAAACATTCCCACTTTTATCTACTGCCACACCGCTTGGATATTGAAACTTTCCGTTGCCAGTACCGGCGCTGCCCCATTTTGTAATGAAAGTCCCGCTGCTGTTAAATTTCGCAACTATAGAAAGCCCCATATCTGTAACATAGACATACCCGCTGCTATCTACCGCTATAGATGTAGGGTACTGTAAAGAGCCTCCACCAGAACCTAATCCGGACCAACTAGCCTCAAAAGCCCCCCCTCCCGAAAATTTCTGGATCATGCCATTGGCTGTGTCGGCGATCTAAACATTCCCGCTGCTATCTACCGCTACGCCCATCGGATATTCAAACTGGCTGTTCCCGGTACCGGTGCTGCCCCATGATGAAACAAAGGAATAACTCTCCGCCACAGCCGTACTTGATGTAAAAAGGTTGAAAGGAATGAACATCAGAGCGTACAACACTATAGCATAGTACAGGATAACCTTCCCCCGCGGCTTGAACTGGCATAACGCAAATGATTTAAACAACTCAGAGATACTTTCCATGGTGTGTCCCCCCCATTCATAATGATGACTGTAACAGTCACCTGGTACTTATGCTACCAAATGCCATTGATTTTTTTCAATAACGTCTGTATTCCCACAGCTCCGATATAGGAATTTGCACCCGCCGGTATAAAGGGTTTTTGAGGGCATTTTCGTCATTTACAATGCTGTCAATCCTTTATTCTGTATCATTAACAACAAAATGCTTATCTTAACTACCCAATATTACATAGTATCTCATTTTTTAAACATACCTCTCTTCCGCATTCTTTCCCATTCTCCTTAACCAAACCCCTAACGCATCAGGGCTAGGAACTTGGCTCTCGCCTAATAGTTTCATCAATCCTTCTTCATACTTCATTTCCCTTGAAATCAAACAAGACGAAGATATTCACTACTTCACACTTTGCTATCGAAAGCCATCGCCCTAAGTACGCCAAGTAGTATGAGGGCGGCCTTAGACAGGTCTTCCTCTTTTATAAACTCATCGGTTGTATGAGGCATTTGCATCCCCGATGAGATTACCAGGGATTTAATGCCATGGCTGTTATAAATATTGGCGTCCGACCCACCGCCGTAAACTATGAACTCCGGGGTTATCGAGAGGTCTTCACACACATCTTTAATAAGCCTTACGAATTCATCTGCCTCGCCGATATGAAAACCGTGATACTGGCGATTTTCCTCGATTTGGAGTTTTACCTGATTTTTTTTAGCCAACCTTCGGGCGGTGTCGAATATGACCGTTTTTGTCCTCTCCAGGGAATCGGCGTCATGGCTTCTGATCTCCCCTTCTAAAGTTACCTCTTTGGGGACGATGTTCGTTGCCGTACCGCCGTGAATTATTCCTATGTTTGCCGTTGTGTTGGGGTCAATGCGGCCATCCGGCACTTCTGAAATAATCTTCGCGGCGGCCTTAATCGCGCTTGTGCCGCGTTCAGGCTCTATGCCGGCGTGTGCCGCCCTTCCGGTTATACGCATCACATAGCTGTCATGAGTAGGGGCAGCAAGGACAACCCTGCCGATGCTTCCGCTACAGTCAAGCACGAGGGCAATGCGGCTTTTAAGACTACCGAAATTGAGATTTTTTGCCCCGACGAGGCCGCGCTCCTCGGCAGATGTAAATACCACCTCGATGTCGCCATGCGGAAGGTCTTGTTCTTTAAGCACATGCAGGGCTTCGAGGATTTCCGCAATGCCGCTCTTGTCATCAGCCCCAAGAATAGTGCCGCCATCGGTTTTGATAATGCCGCCTTCACGAATTAGTTTCAGCCCTTTGGTAGATTCCACCGTATCCATGTGGCAGCTTAACATAACAGGCTCAACTGCGCGAACTGTCCCTGCCATACGTCCTGTCAGGTTGAACGACGCACCGTAGTTTTGAGAGTCGACGGTCAGCCCCAGGGCAACTAATCGCTCGATGAGCCATGCCCCTATCTCATGCTCGTTAAACGATGGCGAGTTAATCTGAACAAGCTCTATAAACGTGTCTATCAGCCGGACAGGGTTAATAGAGCGCCAGGGGTCAACGGTTGTCTTATCTGGAGCCAAAGATCTCGCTGCCAACTCTGACCATCGTGGCACCCTCCTCTATTGCGATCTCAAAATCGTTTGACATCCCCATGGACAGCTCAGTAAGCACAATCCCACGGCTGCCGAGGGCGTCTCTTATTTCTCTTAATCTCCTGAAATATGGCCTTGAGTGCTCCGGGTCTTCAAAAAATGGAGGCATCGCCATCAGGCCAGTCAGGTTGAGATTCTTATGAATACTCATTATTTGCTCGGCAAGCGCAACGACGCCCTCTTCGGCGATCCCTGTCTTTGTGTCCTCTGAAGAGAGTTTCACCTGTATAAGGACATCCTGAACCTTGCCGGCCCTGGCGGCGTGCGCGTCAACCTCCGCGGCAAGGGCAATAGAGTCAATGGAATGAATACAGTCAAAGACGGCAACGGCCTTTTTTACTTTATTTCTTTGCAGGTGTCCGATAAGGTGCCATGAAACAGACGATAAAGGGTTTTCCATAAGGATTGTTTCACGTTTTGCCGCGGCCTCCCCAACATAGCTTTCACCAAAGACCCTCAGGCCCAGCCCGACCGCCTCGGAGACGACGCTGACGGGAAAATGTTTCGTCACCGCAACAAGTCTTACAGATTCAGAAGGACGGCCAGCCCTCATAGCCGCGTGGCAAACCCGCCTTAATACATTGGAAATCCTGTTTGACAAATTATCTGGCGTCATAACCAAAGACGCTATACCGGCAGGACAAAATAAAAATTATTACCCATATCGGCAGGCTCATAGCCAAAGACACCGCCATGTATTTCAACCGCGTTTTTGATAAATGTCAGGCCATGCCCCGTGCCCGGCCTTTCTGCCACGTTTGAGCCTCTGAAACCCTCGTCGAATATTCTGCTTCTCTCCTCCGGCTTGATATGCGGCCCTGAGCTGAATACGTTAAACTTCACACCGTCTTTATCAGGGCCAAAATAGTCTTTTATTATTTCACGCCCATATTTCATAAATTTTTTATTCTCTCTGTTTGGCGTAACAACCACGGAGGCATATTTCAGGGCATTGGAAAACAGATTCGCAAAGACCTGGGCAATAAGCCCGACGTCAACTACGCTTATTATTTTATCGCCATCTTTGCTGCAGCCGCTTCCGTCAACCTCTATACCCATCTCATCAAATCTTTCAAGGAATCTCTCCAGCTGGGGGATTATAACATCGCGGCGCATGTTGCAGGACTTTGTGCGCAGCGTCAGGTGGCCCTTGTCGAAATGGCTTTTGCGAAGCAGTGTCTCAAGAAACAAACTTGTACTTTTGTAGTGCCTCTCGATACTCTGAAATTCATCCGTCAGTCCCCGGTTGACCTCAGTAAGCTCATCGAGCAGCCGCTCGATGCAGATAGTGTCGCACTGGTCTTCAATGGCATACGCGATGAGGAGTTTCTCTATTTCCGTGTTTTTGGTAATTTTACCCTTAAGCCTGCGTAAAAACAGCTTGAATATCATATTGGGAACGATAATATTATGCTCGATGTCTGCCACCAGGGATTGGATAAATTTGAGATGTTCGATGTTTTTATTCTGCAGGTATCTGTTGTGGATATTGTATCCTATGCGGTTAGCGTATTTAGATAGAAACAGCTCGTCGGCCTCGCTAATGCCCAAATTTGGATATACCTCTAAAAATCCCAGAATATTGTCTGGGTTAGAGGAGGGGTCAGCCTGGAACTTTTTCCCGCGTATGGTAATTATAAGACTGTCCTTTTCTCTGTACGGCTTCTCAGTAGGCACGATATATTGGGGCAGCGGCGACTTCAGGGGTTGATCACTCTCTTTTGCACCCTCTTCGGTCTTTGCAAAAAGCACCATATTGGCGGTCTTCTGTTCGGCGAGCCACAGTTTAGCGTCAAGGTTGAGAAATACCTTTGGTATAACTACACACAAGCGATACAGGTCATTAATATCGCTCAGTTCCTGTGCCAGATCAAAAAAGGACTTTAAGGCATCTCCCTGCTCTTGCGTAAAGTTATATATCCTGTAGCCCTTTTTCTTGCTTTTGACCAGCTCGTATATTTTATCCACGCTTCAATCCAGTTGGTTTCAATTCACCTTCATGGCCGCCTGTCCGGCACAACATAACGACGCCCACAGCCATATCAATGGCCGGTGTTGTGGTTGTCCGGCCCGCTGCCGCGCTCAATGCCGCTTTTAGGAGCACACGACTCCTTAACGTTCGATGCTCAGGTCCTGACCCCGAACCTTGGCAGCACAAACACCTGCAAGACTATCCACGCCGCAAGAAACAGTATAATCCATATGATATCCTGCATTATGATTTATCCTTGCTCTTCTCTTCCTTTGACGAAGGCGCTTTAACCACATAATCGACAAATTCCAAAACAGCCATCTCCGCCTGATCTTTCAATCTCCTGCGTGTCCGGACAATTCTGAGATACCCACCGTTTCTGCTCGTAAAACGAGGGGCGATTTCAGCAAACAGCTTAGCTATAACCTTCCTGTTTGGGATGTTTGACAGAGCTACGCGTTTAGCGTGCAAGTCTCCTCTTTTTCCCAGTGTAACCATCTTCTCGACCAACCCCTTGACGGCCTTGGCCTTGATTAAGGTTGTCTCTATCCTCTCATACTCCAGCACCGCAGTTATCAGGCTTCTGAACAATGCCTTTCGCTGATTTGCCGTCCTGTTAAAATGTCTGGCGTCAATCTTATGGCGCATGGTCAGCTTCCTCCATTTTCTATTTTCAACTCTCTTCTGACGGCATCCATATCTATTTTAATGTTAAAATCAAGCCCCAGGGTCAGCAGTACCTCTCTTATTTCATCGAGAGATTTTCTGCCGAAATTTTTCATCTTCAACATCTCGTGGTCGTTTCTTTGAACCAGCTCATAAATATACTTAATATCCGCATTCTTCAGGCAATTCTGAGACCTCACGGAAAACTCAAGCTCATCGACTGTTTTCAGGAGATTTCTGTTAAAATCCCTGCCATGCGGGATACTCTGCTCAACCGATTCCTGGCTGCTAACGATGGGGACATCCACTGCCTCCGCCGCCTCTTCCTTCGTTGATTCCGGCAGTTCCTCTTCCACATCTTCCACGAGGGAAAAATAGCTCATATGCTTTGTCAGTATCTTTGTGGCCTTAGTAAGTGCAGCCTTTGGATTTATACTCCCGTCAGTCCATATCTCTATCAACAATTTATCATAGTCTGTTGCCTTTCCTACTCTGGTTTTTTCCACGTTAAAAACAACCTTTCTTATCGGCGTGAAAATAGCGTCTATGGTTATTGTCCCCAGAGGCATCCCTTCTTTAATCATTTCCTCGGAAGGAATATAACCCCTCCCCTTGTTGATGCACAATTCGGCCTTGAACTCAGAGTCTCTGTCCAGAGTTGCTATGTGCGCGTCGGGATTCAGCAATTCCAGCCTTGAGCTCGCCGTTATATCTTTTGCCGTAATGAGGCCGCTGCCATTGACGTCTATTGTCGCGGTCAATTCCTCATCTCCATGAAGCCTGAATCTGAGCTTTTTGAGATTTAGAACTATTTGTACAATGTCTTCCTTAACACCCTTTATCGTTGAGAACTCATGATACACGCCTTCAAACTTAACAGAGGTAATGGCAGCACCTTCGATAGAAGACAAAAGAACTCTCCTTAACGCATTCCCAATCGTTATTCCATATCCTCTTTCCAATGGTTCAGCAATCAGCCTTCCGTACGTATCCGTAAACGTCTCTTCCTCAAAATACACGTTTTCCGGCAGCTGAAACCCACTATTTTCAAGCAACATAATGCCTCCGTTTAATTATCTTGAATAAAACTCAACGATCAACTGCTCTTTGGCAGACAATGGTATATCGTCTCTGCCCGGTACATGCAGGACTTTGCCTTTAAAACCAGCAAAATCGACCTCCAGCCACGACAAAACTCCTTCGTGCTGCTGCCTTTGAAGATTTTCACCAAAGACGCTTAAATTCTTACTCGTCTCATGAACCGCTACGACATCCCCCACCTTAACGTTATAGGAAGGGATGTTGACCTTCTTGCCGTTGACCCGGAAGTGCCCATGAAGCACCAACTGTCTGGCCTGATTCCTGTTTGATGTAAATCCCATTCTATAGACTATGTTGTCGAGCCTCTGTTCAAGGAACTGCAAGAGAAGTTCTCCTGTAATGCCCCTTTTCTTTTCAGCGTCCCTGAAATACTTCCTGAATTGTTTTTCGAGAAGTCCGTACATGCGCTTTACCTTCTGCTTTTCCTTGAGCTGAACGGCGTAGTCAGAAAGTTTTCCCCTCCTCTGACCATGCTGGCCGGGCGGGTATTTTCTCTTATCTATAGCGCATTTGTCCGTAGTACACCGGGCACCTTTCAGAAACAGCTTCTCTCCATCACGTCTGCATAGTTTACATAACGCATCTCTATATCTTGCCATAGTTATACACGCCTCCTTTTTGGAGGTTTACATCCGTTATGAGGAACAGGCGTAACATCCCTGATTATATTTATATCAATTCCGGCCGCCTGAATAGCCCTTATCGCCGATTCTCTGCCTGCGCCGGGTCCTTTTATAAACACATCTATTTGCTTCATACCCATTTCTATCGCCTTTTTTGCGGCCGTGTCAGCCGCCATCTGTGCCGCATAGGGCGTACCCTTTCTCGACCCTCTGAAGCCCAAACTCCCCGCACTTGACCACACCAGCACGTTGCCAATCTGGTCGCTTATCGTTACCAATGTATTGTTAAACGTCGTCTGAACGTGAGCTACACCGTTGGCCACTCTTTTCTTCTCTTTTTTCGGCCCTTTGCGTTTCCTGGGCGGCATTATTTACCTCCTTTTTTCTTTATCGAAGACTTTGCCGGCCCGCGTCTTGTCCTGGCGTTCGTCTTTGTCCGTTGTCCTCTTACGGGAAGTCCCAGCTTATGCCTTAGCCCCCTGTAACACCCGATGTCCATCAATCTCTTGATATTCATCGAGATCTCTTTCTTTAAGTCGCCTTCCACTTTGCAGTCCCTGTCTATTACTGCCCTTATCTTTGCCACATCTTCGCTGGTCAGATTGTTTACTCTGACATTTGGATCAACTCCGGTCTCTTCTATTATCTTTTTTGACGTCGCCCTGCCTATCCCGAATATTCTCGTAAGCCCGATTTCTATTCTCTCCTTTTTCGGCAAATCTACGCCTGCTATTCTTGCCATAATATAACCCCTCTCTATCCTTGTCTCTGTTTATGCTTAGGATTTTCGCAGATAACTCTGACAACTCCTTTCCTTTTAATCAGCTTACACTTCACACACATTGGTTTTACAGATGACCGTACTTTCATCGTCCCTCCATGTTTATTTATATCTGTATGTTATTCTTCCCTTTGTCAAATCGTATGGCGACAGTTCGACAAGTACCTTGTCTCCCTGCAAAATCTTTATGTAATGTATCCTCATCTTGCCTGATACATAGGCCATGACCACCTGCTTGTTGTCCAACTCGACCTTAAACACCGCGTTTGGCAGCGCCTCAAGTATCGTTCCCTGCACCTCAATGTTATCTTCTTTTGCCATTTTTCCCTATGATACTCATAATTAATTTAGTTGTGTTAAAATCCCCGGCTCATCTTCGGTAATAACAACCGTGTGCTCAAAGTGCGCCGAGAGTGACCCGTCTGCCGTCACCGCCGTCCAGCCGTCCTTCAATACCGCAACCTCGTAGCCGCCGGCGTTTACCATTGGCTCTATGGCCAGCACCATACCTTTTTTTAGTCTTGGCCCTTTGTTTGGCAGGCCATAGTTTGGTATCTGCGGCTCTTCATGCAAACTCCTTCCCACTCCATGCCCCACAAATGCCCTTACCACCGAATACCCGCATTCTTCCACATGTACCTGTATCGAATGCGATATATCGGACACCCTGTTATTTGCCCTTGCTTTTTCTATTCCCTTGTATAGGGATTCTTTGGTAACGGTCAATAATCTCATCGTCTCCCTCGATACCTTCCCTACCGGGTAGGTCCACGCGCCGTCACCTATATAGCCATCATAAACGACACCTACATCGAGGCTTACGATATCGCCGTCTTTCAGCACCCTTTTTCTTGACGGTATTCCGTGTATCACCTCATTGTTGACCGAGACACAGAGGTTCGCCGGATACCCTCTGTATCCCTTAAATGCCGATGTTCCCTTATTGCTCTTTATTATTGCCTCCGCACGTAACTCAATATCTCTTGTCGTTATACCGGGGGCGATTACCTCTCCCAGGCGTATCAGCGTCTCAGCTACTATTTTTGACGCCCTGTCTATCTTGCTTATCTCATCATCCGATTTTATTATTATCACAATTGTCTGCTTTTGAAACCTATCTCCTGCCCTTTATCCGTCCCTTTTTCAACAGGCCGTCATACGACCTTGTAAGCAGATGCGATTCTATCTGCGAAACCGTATCGAGGGCAACTCCAACAACTATCAGAAGCGATGTGCCTCCAAAGTAAAACGGCACGTTAAATCTGCTTATCAATATACCCGGCAGCACACAGACAACCGACAGATATACGGCACCTACAAAAGTAAGCCTCGACAATACCCTGAATATGTAGTCGGACGTATTTTTCCCCGGCCTTATCCCGGGAATATAGCCGCCGTATTTCTTCAGATTATCCGCTATGTCAACGGGATTAAACACTATCGCCGTATAAAAATAGCAGAAAAACAAGATCATACCCACGTATATCATGTCATGTACCACAGAACCCGGGGCAAGCTGCTTTGCAAAGGACTGCACCCATGGAATCGCGATAAACCCCGCAATCGTTGCCGGAAACATGATGATAGAAGACGCGAATATCGGAGGAATAACACCGGCTGTGTTAATCTTAAGCGGCAGGTGCGTACTTTGCCCTCCGTACATCTTCCTGCCCACAACACGCTTTGCATACTGCACGGGAATTTTCCTCTGCCCCCGTTCCATGTAGATAATGCCGGCTATAACGCCAATCATCAGAATGAATACAATTACCATCAATATAATTGAAAGCTCCCCGGCCTTAACCAGACGTCCTGTGCTCACGACCGCATTGGGCAGCCTTGCCACTATACCGGCGAATATAATCAGCGATATACCGTTTCCCAAACCC
The DNA here is from genome assembly GCA_015233015.1 of Nitrospirota bacterium. Taxonomy (GTDB): domain Bacteria; phylum Nitrospirota; class Thermodesulfovibrionia; order Thermodesulfovibrionales; family Magnetobacteriaceae; genus Magnetominusculus. The sequence continues at coordinate 46,811 of JADFYO010000019.1, forward strand.
CTTTCCGTTATCTGCTCACCCAGCCACATGATAAATGTCGTGCCGGCCGTTAGCGTAATCATTGTAACCAGCCTGAAACCCCAGCCCGGGTTATGGATAAACTGCCCGTTTGCCATTGTCTCAAGTCCTACCGCTATACCAAAAGACTGTATAAGACTTATCACAATAGTACCGTATCTTGTGTATTGAGTGATTTTCTTGCGGCCTTCCTCCCCCTCTTTTGCCAGCTTTCCAATTGCGGGAATGACCACGGTGAGGAGCTGAAAGATAATCGACGCGCTGATATAGGGCATAATGCCAAGCGCAAAGATGGTCACTCTGGAGAGAGCGCCGCCGGAGAACATATCGAAAAATCCCATCAAAGCGCCGCCCTTGTCAGTAAGAAACTTACTCAGCTGTTCGCCGTCGATACCGGGAGTCGGCACGTGAGCGCCTACTCTATAAACAGTCAGGAGTGCAAACGTAAAGTACAGCCTTTTTTTAAGTTCCTCTATCCTAAATATATTCTGAATACTGTTTAATACACTCAATAGTTAATCCTCATTGTGTCAGGACACCTCAATGTGTCAGGACACCTCAGCATGTCAGGAAACCTCAACGTGTCTGGACACCTCAGCATGTCAGGAAACCTCAACGTGTCTGGACACCTCAGCATGTCAGGACAGGACCACGGCCTGCCCGCCAGAGGCGGTTATTTTTTCCGCTGCTTTTTTACTGAACATATTCGCCTTTACGACGACTGCCCGTTTCAGCTCACCCATTGCAAGGACTTTCAGCCCGGCACGCAGCTTCTTTATAATTCCATACTTGAACAACAGTTCCGGCGTTATCTCAACGCCTGCCTCTATAACGCCCGACTCTATCTTATCCTCTATGTCCTGAAGGTTTATGATTGCCCATTCTACCTTGAACGGGTAGTTTTTAAAACCCCGCTTTGGCAGTCTGCGTTGAAGGGGCATCTGCCCGCCCTCAAAACCCGGCGCAACGCCGCCGCCTGAGCGCGCCTTCTGGCCTTTGTGCCCTTTGCAGGAAGTCTTGCCGTGTCCGCTTCCACATCCCCTGCCTACTCTTTTGTTATTTTTAGTGCTGCCTTCTTTAGGGGCTAGCTCGTCTAATTTCACTGTTATCGAACCTCCTGAACCTCTAACCTGTATTCCGGCAAATTAAGCGGCCACAACCTGCTCAACTTTTACCAGATGGATTACTTTTCTTATCATGCCGTCTATCGCCATGTTTTTCTTCTTTATCACTGTCATATGGCGTTTTCTCAATCCAAGCGCCCTAAGCGTATCTCTCATCCGTTCGTTCAATCCTTCGTAGCTTCTCATAAGGGTTATTTTAACCATATTATGCCTGCTTCGCCGCGTCTTTGGCGGCCTCACGGGTCGAATCCTCGCCCCTGCCCCTTAATTTTAACACCGTCTCAGGGTCCTTTAGCAAAGACAACCCGTTGAATGTTGCCCTCACGGCATTAAAGGCGTTTGTGCTCCCGATGGACTTCGCCACTACATTGTGTATTCCGGCAACCTCCAGCACCGCCCTGACAGGGCCGCCCGCTATGAGGCCTGTTCCCTCTCTTCCCGGATTTAATACCACCACGCCGGCCCCATAGTGGCCAGTTATTCTATGCGGGATTGTTGCATCCTTCATTGGGAATTTGAACAATGCCTTCTTTGCCTTCTCAACCGCCTTTCTGATTGCCTCTGGCACTTCGTTTGCTTTACCCTTACCGATTCCTACGATTCCCTCACCGTTGCCAACTACTACGAGGGCACTGAAGGAAAATCTCCTGCCGCCTTTCACTACCTTTGCGACACGGTTGATAAAGATAACCTTCTCCTGAAGCGTCAGCTCACCCGGATCTATTCTACCCACTATGCCTCCTGCCTGTTTATGGCCGCGATTGTTTCCATTATGTCTGTCATATCAGAACTCAAGGCCAGCCTCTCTTGCCGCTTCGGCGAGGGCCTTTACCCTGCCGTGATATTTAAAGCCGCCTTTATCGAATACCGCCTTACTTATTCCTTTTTCTTTTGCCTTTTGCGCTATCAGAGCGCCGACTTTCTTTGCCGCCGCGATATTGCCCTTATGACCGGCCTCTGCCCTTAATGACTTGTCAAGGGTTGACGCGAATGCAAGGGTATGCCCTTTGGCGTCGTCTATTATCTGCGCATACATATGACTCAGGCTTTTATACACCGTGAGGCGCGGCCTTTCATCTGTGCCCGCCACCTTTTTTCTTACCCGCCTATGCCTTTTTTCTCTCAGCTCAATTTTTTCTATCATTAACTCATGACCTCGCTCAGCATTACTTTGTCCCTGTCTTACCAGGTTTTAGCTTGATTGTCTCATTGGCGTATCTTATGCCCTTGCCTTTGTAGGCGTCGGGCGGTCTTATGCTCCTTATATCGGCGGCCATCTGCCCTAAGAGCTGCTTATCAATTCCTCTTAGCGTCAGTTTTGTCTGCTTCTTATCGACTTCCGCGGAGATTCCCTTGGGCAGTTGAAAAATTACCGGATGTGAATATCCCATGGCAAACTCTATCTTATCTTCCTTGACTTGTGCCCTGTAGCCTACTCCAACCAACTCCATATCCCTGGTGAACCCCTTTGAAACGCCCTCGCACATACTGTTGAGCAGACTTCTTGTCAAACCGTGCAAAGACCTCTCCTGTTTTGTGTCTCCGGCCCTCTCCACTGTCAGGATATTGCCGTTAATGGCCAGTTTCATCAAGTCTGGAATGCTCCAGCTCAACTCACCCTTAGCACCCTTCACAGCCACCGCGCTGCCATTGACCACTACGCTTACTCCGGCTGGTATCTCAATTGGCTTCTTCCCTACCCTGGACATCTCTTTGTTCTCCTTTTATCTATTACCAGATGTAGGCGATAACCTCTCCGCCCAATTTCTCGTTTCTGCAGACACTATCGGTTAATATCCCTTTGGGGGTCGTCATAATTACTATCCCCACGCCGGCCATTATTTCATGTACGTCTTTATATCCTGCATAGACACGCCGGCCGGGCTTGCTTACACGCTTCAGGCCGGTGATGATGCTCTTGCTCTCTACGTACTTCAGCGAAATCCTCAGGACTCCCTGTTTCTTATCCTTCAGTATCTTGTATGCCCGAATAAAGCCCTCTTCCTTTAACAACTTGGCTATCTCAAGCTTAATCCTCGAGGCCGGCACATCCACCTTTTCCGCCTTTATCATAATTGCGTTTCTCATTCTCGTTAACATGTCCGCTATCGGATCGGTCATCATAGTCTCACCCCTACCAGCTCGATTTAATTACGCCGGGCACTTTTCCTTGCAATGCAAGCATCCTGAAACATATACGGCACATCCCGAACTTCCTCAGAAAGGCCCTCGGCCTGCCGCACAACTGGCACCGGTTGTATGCCCTTACCTTAAACTTTGGCGTTCTTTTATTCTTTTCTATCAAACATGTCTTTGCCATATAACCCCTATCGCCCCGAATTTAATCTCATTTTAAGAAATCTCAATCCCTGAAAGGCATTCCGAATTCCTTCAAAAGCGCCTTCCCTTCTTTATCCTTGCCGGCCGATGTACAGATAACCACATTCAGCCCATGCACCATGTTTACCTTGTCATAGTCTATCTCAGGAAATATGAACTGCTCCTTTATCCCGATCGAATAGTTTCCCCTTCCATCGAAGGACTTACCTGAGATGCCCTTAAAATCCCTTATTCTTGGCAGAGCCAAACTTATAAATCTATCCAGAAACTCATACATCCTGCTTCCGCGAAGCGTTACCATACAGCCTATCGGCATCCCTTTACGGAGTTTAAACCCCGCAATTGACTTTTTTGCCTTCGTTACAACCGACTTCTGTCCGGCAATCATATCGAGTTCCTTTTGCGCGCTGTCGAGGAGTTTTATATCGTGAATCGCCTCGCCTAATCCTACATTCAATATAATCTTCTGCAGCCTGGGCACTTCCATTACATTCCTGTACGAAAACGCCTTTGTCAGGGCTGGAATTATCTCTTCTTTATATTTTTGTTCTAACCTGGGTAACATAGCCGTTAATCCATGACCTCCTTGCATTTCTTACAGACACGAACCTTCTTCCCGCTGTCGAGAGCCACATTGCCTATTCGCGTCGGTTTTGAACATCTTGAGCATATGAGCATCACCTTAGAGACATGAATAGGGGACTCCTTTTCTATAATCCCGCCCTGTTTATACTGGTTATTGGGCTTCATATGTTTTTTCATCATATTGACGCCCTCGACAAGCACCGTGGAGTCCTTAGGGTGCGCAACAATGACGCGGCCTTTTTTGCCCTTACCTTTTCCTGTCAACACCACTACCGTGTCTTCTTTCTTAATGCTTAAGCCCATTGTATCCTCTCATCTTCCATAATTTGGCATCTTTATAATTCATCGGCTCACAGCACTTCCGGAGCCAGAGATATAATCTTCGTAAATTCCTTCCATCTCAGTTCTCTGGCAACCGGCCCGAATATCCTCGTCCCTACGGGCTCTCCTGCCGCGTTTATCAGCACTGCCGCATTTTGAGCGAATCTTATATATGTGCCGTCAACCCTGCGCGTCTCTTTTCTTGTCCTTACTACTACGGCCTTCGCCTTGGAACCTTTCTTGACGTTACTCTCAGGGATTGCCTCTTTCACCGCCACCACTATTATATCTCCAATACGCGCGTATCTTCTTCTCGTTCCGCCGAGAACCTTTATACATTGCACCTTTTTTGCGCCGGAGTTATCGGCAACATCAAGCACCGTCTCTACCTGTATCATTCTATACTCCTCAGTCTGTCCGTTTTATTACGACCCAGTTCTTTGTCTTACTTATCGGTCTGGACTCCATGACTACTACCGTATCGCCTTTTTTACATTCATTCTTTTCATCATGAGCCTTAAGTTTCTTTGTCCTTTTTATCGTCTTTTTATATAAAGGATGCTGAGTAAGCTCGCTTACGGCAACTGTCACCGTCTTTTCCATAAGATCCTTTATAACCGTTCCGGTGTAAACTTTTTTAGGCATATTTTTTCCTCACGACCTCTTTGGGAGGGCCATCTCTGTTTTTACCATCAGAACCCTTGCCACATCTTTCTTTATTTGCCTGATTCTCCTTGGGTTTTGTATCTCGCCTGTAGCCGATTGAAATCTCAGATTAAAAAGTTCCTTTCTTAACTCCTGCTCTTTCACGTTCAGCTCATCCACTGTTTGATTTCTCAGCTCTTTTGCCTTCATATCACAGGCTCCTCTCTCTTTACGAACTTTACGGCTATCGGAAGTTTATATGAGGCCAGTCTTAACGCCTCCTTTGCTATCTCTTCAGTTACGCCTGCCACTTCGTACATTATCTTGCCGGGCTGCACTACCGCTACCCAGTACTCAAGATTGCCCTTGCCCTTACCCATTCTTGTCTCTGCGGGCTTTTTCGTAATGGGCTTATCCGGGAAAATCCTTATCCAGAGCTTACAGCCTCGCTTTGCGTGTCTTGTTATGGCTATGCGTGCCGACTCTATCTGCCTGCTTGTCACCCAGCCCGGCTCAAGGGCCTTCAATCCGAAATCTCCGAAGGACACATCAGCCCCTCTGCCGGCCTTGCCGTTCATATTGCCCTTCATCATCTTCCTGTACTTAACCTTTTTCGGCATTAACATTTCGGCTGCTCCTTATTAACTCTCTGCTCTTATATTCAAATCTATCTCCGGGCTTCAGGCAGATGCCCTTACTTCTGGCAGTATATCGCCCTTATATATCCACACCTTTACGCCTATTATTCCATATGTCGTCTTTGAGCGTGCATAGCCGTAATCTATATCGGCCCTGAACGTATGAAGCGGTACTCTGCCTTCTTTATACCATTCCGTCCTCGCGATTTCAGCCCCTGAGAGCCTTCCTGCACACGCTATTTTGACTCCAAGCGCGCCAAATCTTATCGAAGACAGCACAGATTTCTTCATCGCCCTTCGGTATGCAACCCTTTTTTCTATCTGCATTGCTATGTTTTCCGCGACTAGCTGGGCGTCAAGCTCAGGCTTTCTTATTTCCTTTATGTCGATGCTTACCTGTTTGCCTATGTGTTGTTCGACTGCCTTTTTCAGATTCTCTACCTCGGCACCCTTCTTGCCTATTATAATCCCAGGCCTTGCCGTATGGATGATTATCTTTATCTTCTGGCCGGCTCTTTCTATTTCAACCTTACCAATTCCGGAGTGATAGAGCTTCTCCTTTATGAAACCGCTTATGAACAAATCCTCATGGAGCTGCTCTGCGTACCCGTGTTTCAAATACCAGCGGAAATCCCACGTCTTGATTATCCCCAACCTGTTACCTGTTGGATGTGTCTTCTGGCCCAAAAACCACCTCCGCGCTATTCGGACAGAACCACAGTAATGTGGCTCGTCTTCTTCTTAATAATATTTGCCCTTCCCATTGCCCTTGGTATCATCCTCTTCATCATCGGTCCCTGGTCAACCAACACGTTTACGAGCTTCATTTTCTCTGGTTCCGCCGCTTCCTTTTGCTCGGCGTTTGCCATCGCAGACTTGAGAATCTTATTTATTAGCTTTGCGCCCCTGTATGGCATGAACTTCAGCATTACAGCCGCCGTACCAGCCTCTTTTCCAACTATCAGTTTCGCAACTCTCCTGGCCTTCTGGGGCGTTATCCTGGCATACCTGTGTATCGCCTTCGATTTAATCTCGCCTGTGGTCAATTTTTTTGATTCCATAGTGTTATTTACCCTTCACGGCTGTAGTTTTTTTACTTCCCGAATGCCCTTTAAATATCCTGGTCGGAGCAAACTCACCTAGTTTATGGCCTACCATGTTCTCCGATACATATACGGGTATGAATTTCCTGCCGTTATGGACGGCAAACGTTATTCCAATAAAATCAGGAATTACTGTCGAGCGTCTCGACCACGTCTTTATTATCTTTTTCTCGCCTGAGTCTGCCATCTTTTGCACTTTCCTCAGCACACAGTCATCCACAAATGGACCTTTTTTTACTGATCTGGGCATCTTTTCACCTCTTATTCACTTTCACTTTCTTCTTCTTACTATGTATTTGTCGGTCCTCTTATTTTTCCTTGTCTTAACCCCTTCCGGTCTGCCCCACGGGCTGCAAGGCGGCCTTCCGCCCGAGCTTTTTCCTTCGCCTCCGCCAAGCGGGTGGTCTATTGGGTTCATCGCCACACCACGAACTGTCGGCTTTTTCCCCAACCAGCGGTTACGTCCCGCCTTCCCGATAGAAATATTCTCATGCTCGGCGTTGCTTACCTGCCCAACCGTAGCCGTACATTCCACCGGTACGAGCCTTACCTCAGAAGATGTAAGCTTTATCTGCGCATATTTGGCGTCTTTTGCCACAAGCTGTGCGGATGCCCCAGCGCTTCTGATAAGTCTTCCACCCTGGCCCTTTCTTATCTCCACGTTATGGATTACCGTACCTAACGGTATATCTTTCAACGGCAGGGTATTCCCCGCTTTTATCTCAGAGTCAGAGCCGCTTGTTACCTCACTGCCAACTTTGAGACCCTCGGGGAGGATTATGTAACGCCTCTCGCCATCTGCATACTTCAGGAGCGCTATGCGCGCCGACCTGTTCGGATCATACTCTATGGTCTCTACCTTTCCGGGTATCCCCGTCTTATCCCTTTTGAAATCAATTATCCTGTATTGCCTCTTGCCTCCGCCGCCGCGGTGCCATGCGGTAACGCGCCCAAGATTATTTCTGCCGCCGGTCTTCTTCGCCTTCGTAAGGAGCGGCTTATACGGCTTATCGACAGTCAGATTAGCAAAATCAGAGACCGTCTGAAATCTTCTGCCCGGTGACGTTGGATTATATCTTATTATACCCATCTCTTATACACCTTCTATAAAGTCTAGCTTCTCGCCCTTTTTCAAGGTTACGATTGCCTTTTTCTTTTCCTGCGTCTTACCAATAAACTTGCCGTACTTCTTCCACTTCGACGGCCGCACTATCGTAGATATCTTATCGACCTTCACCTTAAATATCTCCTCAAATGCCCTCTTTATCTCTATCTTGTTCGCATCCCTGGCCACTTCCACCAGCAGCTTCCCGCTGTTTTCTTTTAAATATGTGCCCTTTTCAGTAAACAGGGGCTTTTTAATTATCGAGTACAGGTCTTTCATCGCCGTTTAATCCTTTCACCGCCATAATCGCTCCACTTGTCATAAGCACCATGTCGTGGTTCAGCACTTCGTATGTGTTTATATCAGATGCCCTCACTACATCTACGCCCACAACATTGCGGGCAGAGAGCACTACGTTGTCGTTTTTCTCCGGCAGTACAATAAGAACCTTCCTATGATTGTCTTTAAGGCTAAGCAGGCTAAGATTGTTTAGTATCTTTACTATATCCGCAGACCTGGGACGCTCCAGCTTTAAATCATCTATAACTATGATTTCATGGCTTGAAAATTTCATGGACAAGGCCGTTCTCAGCGCAAGCCTCCTGAGTTTCTTATTCACCTTATATGAATAATCGCGTGGCTGCGGGCCGAACGTCGTACCACCGCCTTTCCACAATGGCGACCTTATGCTTCCGTGTCTTGCGCGTCCTGTGTGTTTCTGTTTCCACGGCTTCTTGCCGCCTCCGCTTACCAAACCTCTGGTTTTTGTAGCGTGTGTGCCTTGCCTCTGGTTTGCCAGATAATTGACTACCACTGCGTGAAGGATGTCTTTCCTGGCCTCAAGCCCGAATATCTCCTCCGGCAAGTCCATCTTGCCTACGGTGTTGTTGTTTATATCTTTTATCTCTATCTCCAGCATATCGCCCTTCTATCCTTCATCCTCATTATATTTTGCCATTATTTTGTGATTTCCACTATGTTGCCAGTCGGCCCCGGTACAGCGCCCTTTATTATCAGCAAATTCTGCTCCGGTTTTACGTCTATAATCTTCAGATTGCTCACTGTCACCCGCACAGCACCCATATGCCCCGGCATCCCTTTGTTTTTCCAGACCC